>CAKNJL010000061.1 GCA_930982035.1 uncultured Clostridium sp. | reverse complement strand
ATCAATTCTATCATTTTAATAAAATTATTTTTGCAAAAAACCGAAACTTAAATCTCTATATATTATAGACATTATCCTATTTTTATGTTATTATGTTAATATGGTGTTATACCAAATATTTAGAAAGGAGGAGTTTTATGACAAACAATAAACCTCCTAAACGGAGCTCATTTGCTTCGCGCCTAAAGAATTCATTATTGAATGATACTTTAGGCGGGTTATTATTGTTATTAATTATCCCTTTGATAGTTATTGCAATATTAGTTTGTGCTTTTACAGTGTTTTCTGTAATTGTCAAAATACTTATTTCAATTTTACTATATCTTGGGATTTTGGCTTGCGTATCTTTATGCGCAATATTAGTTAGTATCTTTACTAACAATAAATAATAGCCCAATTAAGGAGTGCTTTCATGTTGCTACATGATTGCACTCCTTTCTAATATATTGAAATTCTATATGTCTTGACTAATTATATTTGATTTACAAAATTACATATCGTCATCATTATCTTGTTCTTCTTCTTCTTCTTTGTTTTCGTTATCATTTATTTGTTCATCTTGTTCTTCTTGTTCTTCATCACATCCATGACATCCCATGCAATTTCCACCACATTCATCATCATCTTCTAAATCTCCAGACCAGTCTAATTCTATGATATTATTGCATACTGGACATTCTACTTCTGTTCTATTTTCGTCAACATCTATTACAAATTGATTATCACAATATGGACAAATAATTTCAAAATCAAAACCTTCTTCTGAATATATATCTTTTTCAATATTGTCAATAATTTGTTGCATATTTGTTACTTTATTTTCTATTTCTTTTTGTTTTTCTTCTAATTCAATCATTCTTTCTTCTTTATAATCAAGAATCATATCAATTTGGTCAATTACTTTATCAACAAACATCGCAAATCTTACTTTTATATATTCAAGTTGTTTTTTATCTTTTATTTCTTTTTCAATATCTTGTAAAAATTTATCATATTCGTCTTTTAGTTTAATCATCAAAGTTTCACCTTTCTTATATTCTTTCCATATATTCGCCTGTTCTTGTGTCTATTCTTAAAACGTCTCCAATATTAACGAATAATGGTACTTGGATTTCTAAACCTGTTTCTAATTTTGCTGGTTTTCCTGATGTTGTTGTAGTGTTTCCACTAAATCCAGGTTCTGTATATGTAACTTCTAATTCAACAAATATTGGTGGCTCTACTGCAAATACATTTCCTTTGTATGAAAGTATTGTTACTTCCATATTTTCTTTTAAGTATTTTAAACAATCACCAAGTTGTTCTTCATTTAATGGGATTTGATCATATGTTTCATTATCCATGAAATAATATAATCCTCCATCATTATATAAATATTGCATTGCTTTTTTCTCTATTTGAGCAGCTGGGAATTTATCTCCTGGGTTGAATGTTTTTTCTAATGTTGCTCCTGTTATTACATTTTTTAATTTTGTTCTTACAAATGCTGATCCCTTTCCTGGTTTTACATGTTGAAATTCTACTATTCTATATACATTTCCATCCATTTCAAATGTTGTTCCATTTCTAAAATCTCCTGCTGAATATACTGATGCCATAATTATTTCTCCTTTCATTTTTCAAATATTATTAAAAACTTTATATATTTTACTACATTTTTTATTAAAAATCAAGCTATTTACTGATTTTCAGCTATTTTCATCTTTTTTTAGATTATAATATAATTCTTCTCAGAATTTGTTAATTTTATACTACCAAATTTTGTTATTTGAACTGTATCTTCTATTCTCACACCAAATTTTCCTGGAATGTATATTCCTGGCTCATTTGTAACTACCATATTTTCTTTTAATAAGGTGTCTGACCTGTAATTAATAAATGGTGTTTCATGAATTTCCATTCCTACTCCATGTCCTAAAGCATGAACTAAATCATATCCATTTAGTTTAAAGTCATTTTCAACCATTTTGGTTAGTTGTCTTGTACTTGCTCCATCTTTGAATTCTTCTGTAGTTTGCTCTTGATTTTTTAACACTAAATCATAAATAGGTTTTACATATTCAGGTACTTCTCCTACAAAGAAAGTTCTTGTCATATCTGAACAATATCCATTTACTTTACATCCCATATCAATTGTTATTATATCAATATCTTGTATTTTTCTATCTGTTGGAACTGCATGTGGTTTTGAAGAATTTTCGCCTGACGCAACTATAGTTTCAAATGATGTGCCTTCTGCATTTTGTTTATAATATTTTTCTATTTCGTCTGCAATTTGTTTTTCTGTCATTCCTGGCTTAATATATTTTAATATATACGAAAAACAGTTATCTGTAATCTCACATGCTTTTCTTATATTGCTTATTTCTTCTTCATCTTTTATCATTCTTTGTTTTTCTATTATATGTTCTGTTTCTACTAAACTATTTATTTTGTATTTCCTAATATATTCCTTGTATTTAGCATATGTTACATAGTTTTCTTCAAATCCTACATTTTCACAAAACATAAAGAAATTTTCATAGTCTTCTTTTGAAACATCATTCATATCATATACTATGATTTCATCAAATAGTGTTAATATACTGTGTACATGTTCTATATATCTTGCATCTGTTATATAAATATTTTCTTTTCTAGTTAATAATAATATCCCCTCTGCATCTATATTTGTTAAATATTTTATATTGATTGGGTTTGATATTATTAAACCTTGTAAATCTAGACTACTCATTTTATTTCTTAACCATTGCAATTTAGAATTCATTCTTTTTCCCCCTATTACTATTTGTACTTCCTATTGTAAATTTAAAACGACAATTTTTATTTTATTTAATAACTGGATTTAATTTGTAACATTCTTATTATAAATCTTAAACCTTTATTAACTCTATTTGTACATTCCTAATGTAAATATTTTCATTAATACTAATTTTATTGTTTCAAATGGTACATACATACTTATAAATGTGGCAATTACAATAAATGGTCCAAATGGTATATATTCGTCTGTTTTCTTTACTTTTGTTATTAATAATCCTACACTAAGTATAGCTCCTATAAAAAATGATACTAATGTTATAACAATTATATTTGATAATCCAAAATACAAGCCTAATGCTCCCATTAGTTTTACATCCCCAAAGCCCATTGCCTCTTTTCCATAAAATAGTCCTCCAACTAGGGTTATTATTAAAAAGATTCCCGCTCCTGCTAACATTCCTAATAACATATTTAATGTGATTGCTACATCTGATAATCCATATAAAAATGCAAATATTAATCCTGTTTCAAATATTGTTAAATTTAGTCTATTAGGTATTATTTGTAATTTATAATCTATTATAAATGCTGATAATAACATTGGTGTTAAAATTATGTATTTTATTAAATCTAAATTTGCAATTATTGTATCTTTTATTCCTAATGTGTATACCAAAGTAACATATATTGCTGATGTTAATAACATTAGTATATAGTTTGGCTTAAATTTTCTTTTATATTCTTTAAAAATATCTAATGATAAAAATTTTTTATATTCAGGTAACCTTTTATTTGCCCAGTCTACTAACTGCCCTACAATTAATCCTAAAATTGCAACTGCTAAATAGTAACCTATATGTACATCATTATAATACATTATTTTCTCCTCTTTATTTCTTATATTTTCATTTTATTATTTTGATTTATTTTATTTTTTATCTTTTTTTCAATTGGTCTTTTCCACATTGTGTACCAAAAATCCTTCTCATTTATAGGGTCAACTAAAATCGTGTACATATTACATCTATGTCCCCCAATAATATCTGTAAATATTTGGTCACCTACAATGGCTATATTTTCACTTTTTTCTCCCAATTCTTTTTGTGCTTTTTTAAATCCTTTTTTTAATGGTTTCATAGCAAAATATTGGTATTTTATATCTATCTTTTCTACAATTTTTTTGATTTTTTCTTTGTCATTTGTATTAGATAAAATATATAACTTTACTCCTTGCCCTTTTAAATCTTTTGCCCATTTTATCACACTTTCTGTCATTTTCTTACTATAATCAACAAGTGTGTTATCTACATCCAATAATAATGCTTTTATTTTATTTTTATTCAAAAATTCTATATTTATATCTTCTACTTTTTTAAAATATGCATCTGGATATATTTTCATTTTTATTTTTAATTCTCCCTTTATATTTTATTTTTTCATTTGGCTTTTATTTATTCTATAATTTTATCTATATATTATCAATTCATCGTTTTTTTGTCAAGAAGGAATTGAGTGTGGAGCCAGAAGGATTGAGGGACGGCCCTTGGAAAAAAGGGATTTGGGGGACGGTCCTTGAATCCCTGTTTTTAAATAGTAAGAAACAAATTTTAAAATATTTAAAAAACAGGGATTCAAGGACCGTCCCCCAAATCCCTTTTTTCCAAGGACCGTCCCCCAAATCCCCTTTTTTCCAAGAACCGTCCCTCAATCCCTTTTTTCCAAGAACCATCCCCCAATCCCCTTTTTTCCAAGGAGCATCCCTCAATCCCTCTCAATTCTTCACTGGGCAAAACCCAATTGCGTCTGCACTTACTAATTTAAATTCTATATCAAAATAATTTCCTTCTACTGCTTCTTTTATTGCTGTACCATGTAAATGTCCATAATAGCATTTTTTTATATTATATTTTTTTAAAGTTTGTATAAAGTCATTTATTTCTTTGTTTTCTACATTTTGTTTTATTATCGGTGGATAATGTGTAAAAGCAATTATTTCTTTGTCATCGCCATAATTCTCGATTCCACTTTCTATAGATAATTCTAATCTTGATACTTCTCTATTTATCATTTTTCTACTTTCTGCATCTTCTCCAAATGACCATCCTCTTGTTCCTACTATTATTTTATTTTCATGTTCATATGAATTATTATATATAAAATCAATATTTTCAAAATTATTTTCTTTTATATAATTTCTCATACTGCTAACTGTAGACCACCAATAGTCATGGTTTCCTTTTAATAGTAGTTTTTTCCCTGGCAATTTATTTAAATATTCAAAATCTTTGTATGTATCTTTCAAATACATTGACCATGAAAAATCGCCTGGTAATACTACTAGGTCATCTTTCTTTACTAATTTTATCCAATTTTCTTTTACTTTTTCTTCATATCCTTCCCAATTTTCTCCAAAAATACTCATTGGTTTATCTTCATTAAATGATAAATGAAGATCTCCTATTGTATATATTGACATTTATTTCTCCATTCTATAATATTTATTGATTTAATAAATTTTGTCTTTGTTGTTTTATTTCTTCTGTTAACTTTTTACCACAAAATTCGCATCTATCAGTCTCATCTGCACATTGTTTACATATATCTGCATGTGTTGAAGCATCTTCAAATTCTGCTCCACAGATTTGACATGTATGTTTTGCTATATCCATTGTCGAAATATGTAATATAGAATCACAATTTTCATCTCCAAAAATCGCAGATGCTTTTATGCTTTTTGCATATATTTGATTATATATAATTCCTGCTATTACTAATAAGATTATTATTATTAAAAATATTGTTAATCCTTTTATAAAATTACCTTTTTTTGTACTTTTCTCTTCTTTTATCTTTTTTGTATCCATTCTCTTTTTCCTTTTCTATAATTTCAAATTTGGTATTGCATTTAAGTCTAACTCATTTCTTTTTCCAACAATATAGTTATAATATCCTGCTCCTGCAATCATTGCTCCATTATCTGTACATAACTTTAAATCTGGCATATATATTTTCATATTTTCATTTTCTAAATCTAAAAATGATTTCCTTATATAACTATTAGCTGAAACGCCCCCTGCTAATGCAATTGTTTTTATTCCTGTTAATTTTATAGCTTTTTTTACATTTTCGATTAAGATTTCTGTAACTGTTTTTTCGAAACTTGCACACAAATCTGCTTTATTTATCTCTGGATTTTTATGATGTAAATTAATTACAGCAGTTTTTATTCCACTAAAGCTAAAGTCCATATTTTCAAAATGTGTTTTTGGCAATTCTATTGTTGGATTGCCTTCTTGTGCTAATTTATCCACCTTAGGTCCCCCTGGATATCCGCAAATCTACCACTCTGGCAATTTTGTCAAATGCTTCTCCTATTGCATCATCTCTAGTTTTTCCTAATACTTCAAACTCTGTATAATCTTTAACATTTATTATTTGTGTGTTTCCTCCTGACATCATTACACATATAAATGGCGGTTCTAGTTCTTTATATGTTATGTAATTTGAAGCTATATGTCCTTGTATATGGTTTACTCCGACTAATGGTTTGTCCATTGCAAAACTTAGGGCTTTTGCATATGATAGCCCTACTAACAATGCCCCAACTAGTCCTGGTCCATATGTCGGTGTTATTGCCGTAATTTCTTTTAATGTGATGTTTGCCTCTTCTAGTGCTTTTTTTGTAACTCTTGAAATTGCCTCAATATGATTTCTTGAGGCAATTTCTGGTACTACTCCACCATATTTCTCATGGATTGGAATTTGTGTATCTATAATGTTTGATAATATTTCTCTTCCATTTTTTACTATTGCTACTGATGTTTCATCACAACTTGATTCAATTCCTAATGTATAAATATCCTTCATTTTTTATTCCTTTCTTCCAATGTCCAATTGGGGACGTTTCTGTTTTGGACATTTTTTAGCAACTTTCTTTTTGAGTTGTGAAATTGAAAAGTTGCATAGTGTTTCCTATACAATAAAAAAACTAACTAAGACCTGTCCCTTTTGGACAAAAAATGTCCAAATTGACACGTCCCCAAAGTCCTAAAGTCCCCAAATTGTTGACCCTAAATTAAGTATCCAATTTCCAACCACTTGAATTCCTGGTGATATTATATAAGAAGCTAAACCTGTTAACCATATTGCAATAAATACTATATAGAATATACCTTCATTATTTCTAAACCAATTTTTGGCATTATATGGTAAAAATGGCATTATTACTTTTGAACCATCTAATGGGGGTAATGGTATTAAATTGAATAATCCTAAACCAACATTTATGCTTATTGCTGACATTATCATTTTCATTATGATATCCCCTGATGTTGTTGCCATAAAAGATAACCCAGCAAATTTGAATATTCCAAAATATATAATAGAAAATACTATTGCTAATAAGAAGTTCATTATAGGTCCTGCTATTGATACTATTGCTTCTCCTTTTTCCATTGATATTTTTCTTGTATAGTTACTGGGGTTTACATGGACTGGTTTTCCCCAACCAAATCCAGCAAATAATAATAGTACTGTTCCTATTGGGTCTAAATGGTCAAATGGATTTAAGCTAAGCCTTCCTTCTCTTCTTGCTGTATCATCTCCTAGTCTATCTGCTACAAAAGCATGTGCAAATTCATGGAATGTTATTGCTACTAATACTCCTGGAACACTTATTAGTAATGATTCTAACAATCCTGGCTCTGTTAAATATTGTACTATCATCGCTATAACCATTATAGCCAATATTATATAAATTGCTCTTTTGTCAAATGAAAAATTAAACATAAAAAATTTCTTTCCTTTCTGAGGTTTATATAAGTTTGAAAGTATTTCTTTCAAACTTACCTCCCATTTTTGACAATGTCCAAACGGACCTGGTCCAAATGGACATTATTCTTTTATAGGTTTCATTGTTGGAAATAGTAAAGCATCTCTAATTGAACTGCAATTTGTTAATAACATTACAAAACGATCTACTCCTATTCCAAGTCCTCCTGTTGGTGGTAATCCTATTTCTAATGCTTGAATATAGTCTTCATCCATCATTCCAGCTTCTTCGTCTCCTGCTTCTCTTGCTTCTACTTGTTTTTTGAATCTTTCATATTGGTCTATTGGGTCATTTAATTCTGAAAAGGCATTTCCGTATTCTCTTCCACCTATAAATACTTCAAATCTTTCTGTCATTCTTTTATCATTTGGACATTTTTTAGCAAGTGGTGATATTTCTACTGGATAATCATATATGAATGTTGGTTGTATTAGTGTTTCTTCTACATATTCATCAAAGAATAGACTTATTACATCTCCTCTTGTTTCTTTTGTTTTGTCTGGAATTTCTATTTTTCTTTCTTTCGCAAGTTGTACTGCTTCTTCATCAGTATTTATTTCATTAAAGTCAATTCCTGTTACTTCTTTTATTGCTTCTATCATTGAAATTCTTTTCCATCCTGGTGTTAAATCTATTTCTTGGTCTTGATATGTTATTTTTGTTGTTCCTAATACTTCTTTTGCTGTTCTTGAGAATATTTCTTCTGTTATATCCATCATGTCATGATAATCTTGATATGCAGAATACAACTCTAATTCTGTAAATTCTGGATTATGTCTGATATCCATACCTTCATTTCTGAATACTCTTCCCATTTCATATACTTTGTCAAATCCACCAACAATTAGTCTTTTTAGATTTAATTCTAGTGCTATTCTTAAATACATATCAATATTTAATGCGTTGTGATGTGTTATAAATGGTTTTGCTGTTGCTCCTCCAGATATTGTGTTTAGTATTGGTGTTTCTACTTCTAAGAATCCTTTTTCATCTAATATTTCTCTTATTTTGCTGATTATTTTGCTTCTTATTATAAATGTTTGTTTAACTTCTGGGTTTACTATTAAATCAGTATATCTTTGACGATATCTTAAGTCTGGGTCTTTTAAACCATGGAATTTTTCTGGTAATGGTCTTAATGATTTTGAAAGTAGTGTTACTTCTTTTGCATGTACTGATATTTCTTCTGTTCTTGTTTTGAATACAAAACCTGTTATTCCTATGATGTCTCCTATATCCCATGTTTTGAATGCTTTGTAACTTTCTTCTCCTAAATCATTTATGCTTACATAACTTTGGATTTTTTCATCACTGTCTTGTATTGTACAGAATGATGCTTTTCCCATGATTCTTTTTGCTATTATTCTTCCAGCAACTGTTACATCTTTTTGCTCAAATTTTTCGTAGTTTGATTTTATTTCTCCTGCTGTGTTTGTTCTGTTAAATTTTGTTATTTCAAATGGATCTTTTCCTTGTTCCTGTAATTCTTTTAGCTTGTCTCTTCTTATTTGCATTAAGTGATTCATATCTAATTCTTCTGTTTGATTTGTTTTTTGATTATTGTTTTCTGACATAAAATTTCCTTCTTTCTTTATAATTTTATTTTTTAGTTGTAATTCTCAACATTAGATTTGTTTTATGAACTACTATGAAAACTAAATTTATTTTCGTTTATAGTAGTACTCTATGGGGCACACATGTCTGTAAATTGTAACATTTTGCAAGTTCTGGCATTTGTTTTCTTTTTTTTACTTGGTAAAATGTCCAAAACAGAAACGTCCCCAATTGGACATTTAATATACTTCCATTTTCACTTCTTTTCCTCTAAAAGCATACACCATTTTTGTTATATTTGTAAAACCTCTTTCTTTTAAATTTTGTTCGTACTGTTTTTCTTCTATCTGTTTCTTTGCATTTTCTATTGTTTCTTCTATATCTTTTTCTTTATCTTCTTTATATACTTTAAATTCCATTATAAAACTATTTCCATTTTTATCTTTTGGCTCTAGCATTATATCATATCTTCCCATTCCTGATTCTCTATTTGAATTTACATAGTATGTATCTTTTAATCCCACTAACATTCCTAATACAAATGCATGGTAAAAGTTTTCTGCTGTGTTTTCTCCTACGTCCATATAACTAAACATTTCTCTTACTAATATTTTGAATTTTTCCTCATATTCTTCTAGATTTAATGTTACTAAATCTTTTAATATACTTTGCAAGTCATTTCCCATTACTTTATTTCTAAACCAATTATCTATTATTTGTTCAAATAATAGTTTTATCTCATAATTTGGTAGTGCTACTTTATATATTTTATTTGCTAAATCTACTACTTCTGTTACTTTTAAATATCCTGTTCCTAGCATTAATCCCCAGATATTATCTTCATTATTTTCTATTCCTACTATTACTGTTTCTAAGTCTATTTTTACTTCTATTGTTTCTCCTCTTAATAATTTTTCAATTTTATCTTTTACTGTAAATGATTTTTTTAATATTAATTTTATCAAATCATTTGAGCTTGTATTTACCCAATATTGTTTTAGCTCTTTTCTTTTAAGATAGTTTAATATACTCCATGGATTATATATTCCTTCTTTGTCTCCTATTTTATATCCATCATACCATTTTTTTATTTCTTTTTTGTCATCTTCTACTTGAAAATCTTCTATCACTTTATCCATTTCTTCTTCTGTTATTCCAAAGTCATCTGCAAATTCATTATCTAATATTGTAAATACATCGAAATTATTTGCTCCACTAAATATACTTTCTTTGGCTACTCTTGATACTCCTGTTAATACTGTTTTTTCTAAATATGGATTATCTTTAAATGTTATTCTATAAAATGCTTTTAAAAAGTTTATTGCCTCTTCATAATCTCCTTCTACATATGCTGATTGTATTGGTACATCATATTCGTCTATTAATAATATTACTGGTTTCTCATAATATCTATTTAAATATTCACTTAATTCTTTTATTGCTGTTTTTATTTCATTTTCATTTTCTCTTTCATATAATATATTTTCTATCTTCTCTTTTTCAAATCCATATATTTTGTTACTATCTAATAAATAGATATGTTCTTTATACATGTTCAATATTGCTGTCTTTAAACTTAATAACATATTTTCATATGTGTTTTCAGCAACGTCTTTTAATGTTAAATATATTACTGGGTATGCACCTAATTTTGATGTGTACTTTTCTTCTTGTGACATTATTTTCAAACCTTTAAATAATTCTTTACTATCTTTTTGTCTGCAGTCAAAATAATATTTTAGCATACTCATATTTAATGTCTTTCCGAATCTTCTTGGTCTTGTTATTAATATTACTCTACTTTGATTATCTATTATATCTTTTATATACATAGTTTTATCTATGTAATAGTTGTCTCTTGTTATTAGGCCTCTAAAATCGCTTTCACCTATTCCTATTCCCGTCATTAGCTACCTCCCTTTTTTATTGTTAATAACTTACCACATATAAATATTTTTCTAACATTATAATAGTTAGTCATTTTCTACTAGACTTTCATAGTCACTTATTTCATATGGTAATTTCTCACTTTATACTATGTCCTTCTTTTTTTCATGTTTTATTTTACTATATTTATTTTAAAATAGCAAGACTTTTTGTATTTTTCAAACATTTGTTTTTTGTTCTGGATTTTTTTTCGCCAAAGCTCTTTTAAAAAGAACTTTGGCGGTTTTCTCTATTTTTCTGACATTATATATTTCCATTCTTCGTGTTATCCACTACTTCTCTATATCCTCTCTTTTGGTTATTTATTTTGTCTTTATTCTATTTACTATTCCTCTATTATTCTACTATCATCATGTGACTTTCTCTTTGTTTACTCATTTATTCTACACACAATGTCCTTTGATAAAAACTTTCAAATAGATTTTTTATACATAGGTAATTTTTTACCGATTTGATGCATATTTGAGCTACTATTTTCTCCTGTGCATGGTGTTATTTCGATGTCAGACCCTAGAGAAACTACAGGGCGAAGATACCTGCTATAGCCGCCCGTGAAACCGAGCGAACTGAACATGCCGTTACCGTTAAGGTTAAAAATGATAAAATAAAAGTAACCAAAAAAGGGAAAATAAAAATTACCAAAAT
>CAKNJL010000060.1 GCA_930982035.1 uncultured Clostridium sp. | reverse complement strand
GGAAAACAGGAAAAAGTGTATCAGACCAAGTAATGGCAAGAGCCCTAATGACACCTGACGAATTACGAAGAATGGATAATGATTTATGTATTATATATGAAAAAGGAATAAAACCAGTAAAAGCACAGAAATTCTACTATTTCAAACATCCAATGGCAAAAGAAATGAAACAACTTGAAATAAGCCATAATGATATAGGCGAAATAGAAAGAGGAACATGGAGAAAATATAATCCATATAATCCTTATGTGCCAGAAAGTGAAGAAAAGGAAAAAGTAGATAACCTAAAAGTAGAATCACTAGATGATTTATTTGATGATATAACTGCAGATGACAAAAAAGAAGAGACAAGCAAAAAAGATACAAATAAAAAAGAAGAACAACAAAAACCACAAAAAAATAATACATCAGTAAGTGATTCAAATGAAGCTCCAATATTACCATCAGAACCAGTTATAGATGATGATGAAGATGATATGTATGATTTACAAAAAGAATTAGAAGCTAAATTTGATGAATTATTTGGGCCATTAGATGATGAAAATTAAATTTTGTCCAATTGGGGACGTTTCTGTTTTGGACATTTTATAAATTGGTTAAAAAATGTCCAAAACAGAAACGTCCCCAATTGGACATTAAACACATTGACAAGATATGTATTTTTATATAAAATCTTAATAACGAACATAGGAGAGAAATTTTAAAAGGAAGAATTTTAAACTATACATAAATATTATCAAAAATTTTCTTGCCATAGAGAATTATAAAATATTGCTTTTGATAAGGATATGTGATAAATTTAGACTAACCAAAGAGAGGTGAATAAAATGACAGGAATAGGAATTGGAACAAGTGATTTTAAAAAAATGAGAGTAAACGACTATTATTACATAGATAAAACAATGTACATAAAAGATATAATAGACAATAAAAGTGAAGTAATATTAGTAACAAGACCACGTAGATTTGGAAAAACATTAAATATGAGTATGCTAAAATATTATTTCGACTGTAGAGCAAAAGACAGTCAAGAACTGTTTAAAGGATTAAAGATAATGTCACAAGAGGAAAAATATACCTCAAAATTAGGAGCATATCCAGTAATATATTTAACATTAAAAGATGCAGGAATAATGAATTATGAAATGATGGTAATGCAATTGAAAACAATAATGATGGAATTATTTTATGAACATAGAAACTTATTAGAAGGTGAAATGGCAGAAGGAGAAAGAAATATATTCAATAAAATCCTATCAGCTAATATTACAGACATAGAGTTAATAAATGTGTTAAAGATGTTATCAAAAATAATGTATCAATACTATAATAAACCAGTAATATTATTAATAGATGAATATGATGTACCATTACAAAGTGCATATGTAGAAGGATATTATGAAGAAGCAATAAAGTTTTTTAAGATATTTTATGGAATGACATTTAAAGATAATCCATATTTAGAGAAAACAGTATTAACAGGAGTATCACGAGTAGCAAAAGAAAGTATATTTAGTGGAGCAAATAATTTTAAAGTATTTACAGTATTGGATAATGAATTTGCAGATGACTTTGGAATAACAGAAGAAGAAATGGACAAAGTAATAGAAGACTTCAAGATAGAAGATAAAAAAGAAGAAATAAGAAAATGGTATGATGGATATAAAATAGGAAACGTAGAAGGTATATATAATCCTTGGAGCATATTAAATTATTTAACAGATAAACAATTAAAACCATATTGGGTAAATACAAGCTCAAATGATTTGATAAAGTTAGTATTAAAAAAATCATCAACAGTAAAAGACAAAATGGAAAGTCTGTTAAAAGGAGAAACAATCGAAGTAAAGATAGATTTAGAGACAGTAATAGTAGGAATAGAAAATAATGAAGATAATATCTGGGGTCTAATGCTAGGAACAGGATATTTAAAAGTAACAGAGGTAGTAGACTTACCAAGTAAAATATATAAAGTAGCAATTCCAAATCATGAAATTAAACATCTATTTGAAGAGATAATAGATAATTGGTTTAGAAATAAAGTAATAGGAAATGACTTACAAAGTATATTAAAAGATTTAGTAACATTAAATTTAAAAGAATATGAGAAAAAATTCGAAAAACTAGTAGTAGAAATGTTTAGTTATATGGACGTAGGAGAAAACACAGCAGAAAACTTTTATCATGCATTTGTATTAGGAATGTTAGTAGGACTAAAAGATACATACTATGTAAATTCAAATAGAGAATCAGGAATGGGAAGATATGATATAATGTTAGAGCCAAAAGATAAGAATGGAAATAGTTTTGTAATGGAATTTAAAGTATTAGAAGACAAGGAAGAAAAAACAATAGAAGAAACAATAGAAAATGCAAAAAAACAAATAGAAGAAAAAGGATATGAAAATAATTTACGTGAAAGAGGATTTAAAAATATAACAAAAATGGTTTATGCTTTCAAAGGCAAAGAAGTAAAAATGGAAGTATATTAATAAAAAATAAAAGTTGAATTTTATACAAATTCAACTTTTATTTAAATATAAGAAATTGCATTTCTATAATTAAAATGCTTGTACATAAATTTTATTAACGTAAAATTTGGCACCGAACAATGACGCGGGCTTCGAAATGTTATGAACAGAAAAAATGTTTAAGAAAGCTCGCTATTGTTCTTATATATTAGAAAATAAAATGAAACTAAAATTAAATCTTTTAATCATTAAGTAAGATACTCTAAGAAATTTTTTCCTACCTAAATTTTATCAATAAAATATATTAAAGTCAACAAAAAAATCAGAAAATTTAAATCTGAATTTCCAAAAAAATATTGTAAAAAATAAAAAAATTAATTAGGTAATAAATCCCTAAATACTAGAAAATATGCGTTTAAAAAAGATTTTAGTTATTTATTTTTTTCTTAGAGTATCTTAACTAAAGAAACTGTGAAGAAATATTTTACTATAATATATTAACTTAATTCAGTGAAACATGTAAAATGAAAATGTCAAAAATCTATTTTTGTAAATAGGAGAGAACATTGAAAAAAGAATATCATTATTAGAATAAAAAGTATAAAAAAGTAAATACTATTTACAAAAGTAGAAAGAATATATTTGACATAAACTAAAAAATGTAAATATATTATTGTAAAAAGCAAAATACAATAAAAATATAAGCAAAAAATGAATTAATAAATACAGATTAAAAAAGAAAAAAGATAGGAAATAAACAAAAGAAATAAAAGAAAGGAAGAGTAGTATTATGATAAAATTTAAGTTGACAAACAATACTAGTAATGGTATAACTTTAATAGCTTTAGTAATAACTATCATAGTGTTATTAATATTAGCCGGAGTAACAATTGCGACATTAATGGGAGATAATGGAATATTAACAAAAGCGAATGATGCAAAAAGAGAGACAGAAATTGCAGAGGTAAAAGAGAGAGCACAGTTAGATATAGCAAGTTGGGTGGCAGATAAAATGCAAAATGGAGAAAATGCAACAGTAGATACACCAGATTTAGTAAAAAGTATATTAGATACAGCAAATCCAGATGCAGATAATAGATATTATAAAGATGTAACAGATGAGGGAGTAGTAACACCAAATGATTATATAGTGCCAATAGAAGAGTTATATACAAATGGAACTGGAGGAGGAACTGGAACAGGAGATGTAGAAGCAGGAGATGTGTTAGAATCAGAAAGACCAGAAGATTGGACAAGTGATAAGGTTACACCAATTGCAGATGGAAAAGGTGGAGTGATTCCATTACCAGATGGATTTTCATATGTAGGAGGAACAAAATCAGATGGAATAGTAATATCTGATGATCCAGCAGATGCAGGAAAAGGAACAAGTTGGGAAGTAGCTCAAACGTTGAAAGGAAATCAATTTGTGTGGGTGCCAGTAGAAAATGATGCCGATTTTCAAAGATATGATGGTTATATGAATGGGCAAAATCAAAGTGATTATATGGAAGAAAATATGTCTATTTCAAACTATTTTGATAATTGTGCTGAGCCATATTCAGGAGGATATACAGATGAAGAGACAGAATATAATCAAATGAAAGCAAGTGTATTGCAGTATAATGGATTTTATGTAGGAAGATATGAAGCGGGAGTTGAAGGTTCGGTAAGAGTTGATGGAGATGGAATAGAGGATGAAGTTGTAATAAAGCAAGGAAAAAACGTATATAATTATGTAGGTTGGAATGGAAATGAAAATAATGCAATGAATGATGAAACAGGAGGAGCAGTAGAACTTTCAAAAAATTTTGGTACAAAAAGAGGATATACCTCAGTAACAAGTACATTGATTTATGGAGTGCAATGGGATGCAATAATGCAGTTTATAGATCCAAAATACAAAGATGAAGATGGAACATTAACAAGTTATGTAGCAGATTCAACAGGAAAAGGAAATTATAACGAAGATAAAAATACCAATGATTGGAAAGGTAGTCCAACAGTAACAGGAGCAAGTGCAGATTATGCGGAAAAAAATATCTATGATCTAGCTGGGAATTGTTGGGAATGGACAATGGAGTCCTTCTACACCGACAATAGAGTTCTCAGGGGTCGGCGATTACGGCTGTACAGGTCTTGTCTATCCAGCTAGCAATCGTGGCAACTACTTTCCGTCTACTGCCCGTGACCTCTATTCTTTCAGGCTCACTTTGTATTTGTAAAGCTGGATGCTAAAACCGTAATCATAATTATGTAAATAAACTACTTTTAAAAGTAGAAATTAAATAGGAGAAGTTCTTAACGACTTTAGACGTTAAGAAGAGGAAATTTTTTCAAATTATCCAAGAGTGTTAAAATATAACTGTGTAAATTCAAAAAAAATAAAATTTTGAATAGCACAGTTTTTTTAGTGCAAAGAAAGGTCGTTTTTGTTTAGAGCATTTGTATGTAAAATGTTTCAAATATGAACGTCTTTATTCTATGCATGAAAAAAATAAAAAGCAAAAAAAGTTTCGCCTATGCACTTGAAAAATAACGCTAAATATTATAAAATCATAATCATAAAATAATAGAAAAGGAATGAAAAATATGAAATTTGTACACATAGCAGATATACACTTTGATAGTCCATTTATAAACCTATCAGATAGAGAAAGTCTAGGAGATATGAAAAGACTAGAGCAAAGAAAAGTATTTAAAAAAGTAATAGATTATATAAAAGAAAATAATATAAAATATTTATTTATTTCAGGAGACTTATATGAACAAAAATATATCAGAAAATCAACAATTGAATATATAAACAATTTATTCAAAGAAATAGCAAAAACAAAAATATATATAAGCCCTGGAAATCATGATCCATATATAAAAAATTCATATTATAATAGATTTACATGGAGTGAAAATGTACATATATTCAATTCAAAAATAGAAAGAATTGAATTGGAAGATGTAGACATATATGGATATGGATTTGACGACTTTTATTGTACAAACTGTGGAATAGAAAATTTAGAAATAGCAAATAAAGACAAAAAAAACATATTAGTTATCCATGGTACAATAGATGGAGCAAACCTAGAAGAAAAGCAATATAACTCTATACCTAGAAAATTGCTAGAAGAGAAAGGATTTGATTATGTTGCAGTAGGGCATATTCATAAACTAGATTATAATACATATGAAAACCAAAAAATAGTTTATCCAGGTTCATTGATAGCTTTAGGATTTGATGAAATAGGAGAACATGGAATGATAGTAGGAGAACTAAATGATACAGACATTAAAACAGAATTCGTTCCATTAGGAGAAACAGATTTTATAGAAATTGAATTAGATGTAACAGATATAATTTCTAAAGATGAATTAATAGAGAAAATAAATGATTTAGAAATTACAGAAAATCAATTAGTGAAAATAATATTAATAGGAAAAAGAAAGTTTGAGATAGATAGAAATGAAATATATAAACTAGTAACAAATGAAAGAATAATAAAAATAAAAGATCATACAAGGATAGAATATGACTTAGAAAAAATAGCTAATGATAATACACTAAAAGGAATATTTGCAAAAGAAATATTAAAAGAAAAAGAAAATGCACGGAGAAGAAGAAATAGAAATAATAGAAAAAGCAGTTGAAATAGCATTTGAAGCATTAGAATAAAAAAAATAAATAAAAAAAATAAATAAATGAATCTAAAAAATAAAATTTTCTAAGAGGTGAAAAAGTGAAAATAAATAAAATAAAAATAAATTCTTATGGGAAAATAAAAGACCAAGAAATAGAATTTGATAAAAACATAAATATAGTATATGGAAAAAATGAATCAGGAAAATCAACAATACTAAAATTCATAACAAATATATTATATGGAATATCAAAAAACAAAAATGGAAGAGAATATTCAGACTTTGATAAATACAAGCCATGGGATTCAGAAGATTTTTCAGGAAAAATAGAATATGAGCTAGACAATAAAGAAAAATTTGAAGTATTTAGAGATTTTAGAAAGAAAAATCCCCAAGTATTTAATGAACAAAAAGAAGATATTTCTAAAGAATTTAATATAGATAAATCAAAAGGAAATGAATTCTTTTATGAGCAAACAAAAGTGGATGAAAAATTATTTTTATCTACAATTGTTGTAAATCAAGAAGAAGTAAAGTTAGAAAAAAACGAACAAAATATATTAATACAAAAAATTGCCAACTTAGTAGGGACAGGGGACGATAATGTTTCATATAAAAGAGCAATGGATAGGATAAATAGAAGGCAATTAGGTGAAATAGGAACACAAAAATCAAGAGAAAAACCTCTAAACATATTAATGCGTGAAAATGAAGAACTTGAAGAGGAAAGAAATAAATTAGAAAAATATAAAGATTCTAAATATGAAATAGAAGAAAATAAAAATATTTTATTAGAAAAATATTCAAATTTAGAAATTGAATTAAATTATTTAAATAAAATAAAAAAAATATATGAAGATGAAAAAATAGAAAATGAAAAAATAAAAATAAAAGAAAAAATAAAAAAAGAAAATGATGAAAAAATAAATTTAAATAAAAATGAAATTTTAAAAATAGAAAATGAAAATAAAAAAATATTAGAAAAAAATAAAAATAAATTAAATAAAATAGAAGAAAATAAAAATAAAATAAAAAATAAATTAATAATATTTTTTATAATATTAATTTTAATTAATATTACACAATTTATTTTTATAAAAAATAATATAATTAAATATATTTTTCTTCTTACTCTCCCAACGTATTTAATCTTTTCAATTATTTATTTAAAGAATAAAAAAAATAAAATAAAAATATTTGAAAAAGAAAATAAAAATGAAGAAGAAAAAATAAATAAAGAAAAAAATAATTATTTAAATGAAAATAAAATAATAGAAAAAAATAATAAAGAATTAGAAAATGAAATAAATGAATTAAAAAATAATTTAAATTTAAAAATTAATTCAGAAATAGAAAAAATAAAAAATAATTATTTGGAAAAAATAGAAAATAAAAAAATAATAAAAGAAAATAATTTTGATATTAATTCAAAAATAAAAAAAATAAAAAATAATTATTTGGAAAAAATAGAAAATGAAAAAATAATAGAAAAAAATGATTTAGAAAATATAAAAGAAGAAATAGAAAAAATACAAAAAGAATTAAATAACACAAAAATAAGATTACATGAATTAGATTTAGACAGAGAAAATGTAGAACCACAAATAGATAATTTACTTAAATTAGAAGAAAAAATAGTTAACAATAATGAAAAAATAGTAAACTTAAAAAAACTAGACAAAAGTATGAATTTAGCAAAAAATATTTTAGAAAAAGCATATGAAAAAATGAAAAATACAGTAACTCCTAAGTTTACTAAAAACCTTTCTGAGAACATAGATGAGATAACAAAGGGAAAATATAAAAATGTCATGGTAAAAGATGACAATGGACTTATAGTAGAATTAGACAATGGAAACTATGTTGAAGCAAAGAGATTAAGTGTAGGAACAATAGATCAATTATATTTATCTTTAAGACTTTCTATGACAGAAGAGTTATCAAAAGAAAAAATGCCAATTATTTTAGATGAAGCATTTGCATATTATGACACACAAAGATTAGAAAATATTTTAAAATATTTATCAAAAAAATATAATAATCGACAAATAATATTATTAACATGTACAGAAAGAGAAAAAGAAATATTAGATAAATTAAAAATAAAATATAATCTAATTAATTTATAATCAATAAAATTATAGAAATTAAAATAAAAAAATAAATAAAAAAAATAAATAAAAAAAATAAATAAAAAAAATAAATAAAAAAAATAATATTTTATAAAAGAGGGATAAAAATGAATTTAAATATAAAAGTTAGAGGAGAAAATAAAAAAGAAATATCAAAAATTCTAATCGGACTTATAATTTTAAATATTATAGTAAGTATAATTACAATAATTTTTGTAAATAACGAAATATTAAAAACAATTATATTATATTTAATTTCTATAATATATATAGGAATAACAATATACATAATAAAAAAAGTAAATGAAAAACCAATATTAACAAAAAAAGAAAAATTTGAAAATAAATATGACCCTATTTTAACAAGGTTTTTCATAAAAAATGAATTTGAATTAGATGATACATTATTAAATGCAGAAATATATTATTTTATAAAAAAAGGATATGTAACTGTAGACAAAAATAATAACATATTAAAATTAAATAACAGAGAACAATTTAAGCCAATACCCCCATTAGAACAGATAAATAATAACAAAATAGCAGAATGTTCAACAGAAGAAATACCTTCATATGAAAGCATGTTTATAAATAAAATATTATTTGCATTTCATGATGAAATACAAATAAATGAATTTAATAAAAATATAAAAGAAAATTATTATCATCAAAGAGGAGAACTTTGCAAATTAGCAATGGAAAAAATGATATTATTTGAGATTGAAAAAAATAATATGTTAAAACAAACAAATAATATTAATTTTATTTCAATAATTAGTATATTAAATATAGTTACAGCAATAATTGTATTATTAGTTATGGCAAGATTTAATATATTATTGTTATTAGCAGTATTTATAAATATTGCATTAAATGTAATTATAATAAAAAATGAAAATATTTTATCATATAAATATTCAGAAGAAATTATCAAATATATAGATGATTTATTAGAATATGTTAAAATATTAAAAATAAGAAATAAAGATTCAAAAGAGAAAAATTTAAATAAAAGTAATCTAGAAATTATTATAGAAAAATTAGAAATGAACATTAAAGAAGAAGGTATAAAAGAAGAAAATAACGAAAAAGAAAATGATGAAGAAGAAAGTGAAAAAAATAATGATGATAAACAATTAGAATTATTATTTAATATTTAAGCAGGGGACAATTTATACAATTACAGTTAAATTTGTGAAAGCCAAAAGTTGTATTATAATATAACTTTTGGTTTTCATAAATTTTTTAGGTACAATTCGGGCCAGGTGGTACAATTTGGGCCAGGTTGCAATATGTATTTTATTGTATGATTGTATTTTGTGAAAAACCTACTTGTAAAAGCTCCTAAAATATAGTATAATAACAAAAGTGTTTATAAAAATTGATAAAGGAGAATAAATATGTTTGAAAAGTTAGAAGCCGTAGAGAAAAGATATGATGAGTTAACTAAAATGATTAGTGACCCAGAAGTAATAGCCAACCATGCAGAATGGCAAAAACTAATGAAAGAACATGCAAGTATAGAAGAAGTAGTATTAAAATTTAGAGAATATAAAAAAATAAAGCAATCTATGGAAGAAGCAGAAGAGTTAATGAAAGATCCTGAAATGAAAGAACTTGCAGAAGAAGAGTATTATTCATCAAAAGAAAAATTACCAGAAATAGAAGAAGAACTAAAAGTTTTATTAATACCAAAAGATCCAGATGATGATAAAAATATTATATGTGAAATACGTGCAGGTGCAGGAGGAGAAGAAGCAGCACTATTTGCCGGAACATTATTTAGAATGTATACAATGTATGCAGAAAGAAAACATTGGAAATTAGAAGTACTTAATGAAAATGAAACAGGATTAGGAGGCTATAAAGAAATCTCATTTATGATAACAGGAAAAGGAGTATATAGCAGACTAAAATTTGAAAGTGGAGTTCATAGAGTACAAAGAGTTCCAGATACAGAAAGTAGCGGAAGAATTCATACATCAACTGCCACTGTTGCAGTCCTACCAGTTGTAGAAGATGTTGAAATAGAAATTAATCCATCAGATATAAAAATGGAAGTGTTTAGAGCATCAGGTGCAGGAGGACAACATATTAACAAAACTTCATCAGCTGTAAGACTAATACATGAACCAACAGGAATAGTTGTAGAATGTCAAACAGAAAGGTCACAATTCCAAAATAAAGATAATGCTATGAAAATGCTTAGAACAAAATTGTATGAAATAGAAAAACAAAAACAAGATAGTGAGATTTCAAATGCAAGAAAATCACAAGTAGGTTCAGGAGATAGAAGTGAAAAAATAAGAACATATAATTATCCGCAAGGAAGAATAACAGATCACAGAATAGGAATGAGCATATACCAAATGGAAAATTTCTTAAATGGTGATTTAGATGAAATGATAGATAATTTGATAGCAGCAGACAGAGCAGAAAAGTTAAAAGGTGAAGAAAGTTAAGAGAATCAAAAAAGAGAGGAAGTACCCCTCTCTTTTTTGCTATTCGTAACAAAAATAGGTATCGTCGATGTGATCCCAAACGTTATCTTCAGGCTCAACATTAGGTTTGGAACTCTGTGGAAATTCAGCCTGGTAAATTACATTATCAGGCATTTTTCGGATTCCCAAAATTTTTGAGTAGTCTAAACCTAGTAATAAAATTTTGGCATTTCTATATGCACGTTCTGAAATTGGATTAGTCCAACTTACATCAGAAACACATGCATATTGATTTTCGGAATATATGACATCTTCTAGTGTTTTAGCTCCGAGGTAATGCTTTTTAAGACGGTTTAGAACTACTTGCCCTGTATAGATTTGGAGCTTATTAGTTTTTGTCTCATCATCAAATTCAATGCCTTGTTCGGCATTGATGACGTGAGCCAACAACTCAAGCTCTTCATCTGTATATGGGCGTTCAATTTCTACAGTCTTTACAATAGGTTGTTGGGATGTAGAACCATAATAACATGGATCTATGGTATGTGCCTCAACCTTTATTGGGTGAATTATAGGCTCGAAATCAATTGGCGATGCCAATGAAAATCCTATAGCCAAATAAAGGCCGGTTATCCCAACAACCTTCCGTATGTCTGCATTATCTTTCATTCTAATTGCCTCCTTTTCTTTTGCAGTTACGAATAGTATATGCAAAGCATATATTAATATTATAGCACAAAAAATGGAAAAAATAAACAGTAAGTAACATAAAACATTAACCTAACG
Source organism: uncultured Clostridium sp. (assembly GCA_930982035.1). Lineage (GTDB taxonomy): Bacteria > Bacillota > Clostridia > TANB77 > CAG-508 > CAG-269. Next base: position 324 of record CAKNJL010000060.1, on the reverse strand, counting down.
TTCTGTTGATGAAAAACTTTTCTCATATTCATGTAATAATTGTTCAGCTTGTCCTAATTTTTTCTCTGCTCCAAGTTTTTCCGTAGCTAAATTGGCAATTTCATCAACAAATTAGTCATCTGATTTAGTTTCAAAATAACCTCCTTAAATGTTAAAATATTACTTACATGCTATATGACAACATAATATAAAATTTATGTAAAATTAACATTTCTGATTTTAAATATTAATTTTGCTTATGATTTTTAATAAAAAGTCAAAAATCTTGATTTTTAAGTTTCGGTTTTTTGCAAAAATAATTTTATTAAAATGATAGAATTGATA
>CAKNJL010000059.1 GCA_930982035.1 uncultured Clostridium sp. | reverse complement strand
CAATGTTGTCAAAATCTCCGTCCCCATTGACACCAAATCTCCGTCCCCATTGACACCAAATCTCCGTCCCCATTGACAACCGGCTCCATTGACAACCATCGACATCTTTATGCATATGCTTGACGTTTTCTAAAGTTAAGTAAATTTGTAATTTCATTTTCTCCTTTAAATGGCTTTTTAGTCTTTTTAGCTCTTTCTTGTTCAAGCTGTCTTTTTTGTTTTTCTGCCATTGATTGACAAATAGCTTTCTGATATGTGAAATGTGTATCTTGTGCAATTTTGCTCCAATTATATTCATTTCTTACTTTGTTTTTAGCTTTTTTTGTTATATCTGCACATAATTTATGGTCATATAATAACTCTAGTATTGAATCTGCAATTGAATTTGGATTTCCACAATACGCTTTCATTCCATTTTCTCTATGTTGTACAATCTCATTCAATCCTCCAATATCTGATACAACCACTGGATTTTCTGATAACATTGCTTCTAATGCTACTATTCCAAATGGTTCATATGTACTTGGAAATACTGCTATATCTGCAGCTTTATACATTCTTTGTACATCTTTTCCTTGCATATATCCTGCAAAATAAACTTTATTTGATATTCCCATTGCATTTACTTGTGCTTGTAATTCGTCTAACATTCCGCCTTTTCCACATATAACTAGTTTTGAATCATGATATCCATTTAATATTTTTGGCATTGCACTTATTAAATGTTGTACTCCTTTTTCATAAACTAGTCTTCCCATAAATAGTATTATTTTTTCATTGTCCATTGCAAATCTTCTTCTAAAGTTATAATCTCTTTCTATTCCATTAAATAAGCTTAAATTTACTCCATTTGGTACTACATTTATTTTTTCATATGGTAGTCCAAATAGTCTTTGCAATTCGCCTTTCATGTAATTACTATTTACTATTACCTCTGATGCTTCATATGTTAACATCCATTCTGTGTCATTTATGTATCTTTGTGTTTCGTCATGTATTCCGCTATTTCTACCTGATTCTGTTGCGTGTATTGTTGCAACTATTGGTATGTTATATGAATTTTTTAATGTTTTTGCTGCATATGCTACTAGCCAGTCATGTGCATGTATAACATCAAAATTTCCTTGTTCTGCTATTATTTCATTAGCTTTTGCAATTAAATTAAAGTTTAATTGCATTATCCAGTCTATAAAGTTGTTTGGATTTATCATATAATTATCTACTCTATATACTTTTACTCCTTTGTCATCTTCAAAGTATGGTGCATCTCCATCTTTATATGTAACTACTGTTACATCATGACCATCTTTTAATAAAGTTCTTGATAAATCATATACTACTCTTGCTATTCCCCCTACTACTCTTGGTGGATATTCCCATGTTAACATCAATATTTTCATTGATATACTCCCTTTCATTCTAATTTTCTTTCGTTTATGACAATTTTAACACATTTTACTATATTTTATACAATTTTTTTTTAAATGTAAATGGTTTTTTAAAATATTTTTAAATATTTTTTCACAAAAAAAATAGTTGATTTTAAATTTCAACTATTTCTTTTTTTATCTTATTTTTTATGATTCTACTGGATAAACACTAACTTGTTTTTTATCTCTACCTTTTCTTTCAAATTTAACTGTTCCATCTACTAAGGCATATAATGTGTCATCACTGCCTTTTCCTACATTTATTCCTGGATGTACTTTTGTTCCTCTTTGTCTTACTAAAATGTTTCCAGCTAAAACAAATTGACCATCAGCTCTTTTTACTCCAAGACGTTTTGATTCACTCTCTCTACCATTGTGGCTACTACCTTGACCTTTCTTATGAGCCATGATTTCTCACTCCCTTCGGTTTTGTTTTTTTATATCTCTTTTATTATATAAGAATATTTATTTGTATTCCATGTTTTTTACTAAAAGTTTATAGCATTTCTTATATAATTATTATTTTTCTAAATTTAAGCTTTTGCTTTTTCTGCAACTTTTTCTGTCTTTTCACTTGTTGTTTTTGTTTCTGCTTTTTTAGTAGCTGTTTTTATTGATGTAATTTCTACTTTTGTATATGGTTGTCTATGTCCTTGTTTTCTTCTATAATTCTTTTTAGGTTTCATTTTGAAAACAATGATTTTCTTACCTTTACCATGAGAAACTACTTTTCCTTCTACTTTTACTCCTTTAACATAAGGACTTCCTATTTGTACTTTTCCATCTTCTGATACTAGGACTACTTTATCAAAAGTAACTTTTTTTCCTTCCTCTGCATCTAGTTTTTCGAAAAATACTACATCTCCTTCTGCTACTTTGTATTGCTTTCCACAGCTTTCAATTATTGCGTACATCTAAAATGCACCTCCCTTATTTGTATACTCGCTAATCCTTAAAAAAAGGTAACTAACGCTTCTTGTTAGTATTTATATACCTTGACTAAGCGGATTACAGTTACCTATTTTACCATAAAATATTAATTGTGTCAATAACTGGATTTAAATTTTTTGTCCAATTGGGGACGTTTCCATTTGGACATTTTTATGTTACCCTTTTTCTTCTATCTTCTTCAATATTTCTTTCATAAAATCATCTACTGATTTTTTGCCAATATCTCCTTCTTCTCTTGAACGTACTGATACTGTATTTTCTTCTACTTCTTTTGCTCCAACTACTAGCATATATGGTATCTTTTGAAGTTGTGCCTCACGAATTTTATATCCTGTCTTTTCATTTCTATCATCTACTTGTACACGTATACCTTTATGTTGTAATTCTTCTTTTAGTTTATATGCATATTCATGTTGATTGTCTGTAATTGGTAATATTTTTACTTGTGTTGGTGCAATCCATACTGGAAGATTCCCTTTTGTTTCTTCTAATAAGAATGAGATAAATCTATCTGATGAGCCTAAGATTGCTCTATGAATAACTACAGGTCTATGTGCTTTTCCATCTTCTCCTATATATTCTAGTTCAAATCTTTCTGGTAAAGCAAAATCTAATTGACATGTTGGTATTGTAACATCATGATTTAATGCTGTTTTTATTTGAATGTCAATCTTTGGTCCGTAAAATGCTGCTTCTCCTTCTGCTTCATAGAAATCAATTTTTAGTTCTTTCAATATTTCTCTTAATTGACTTTCTGCTGTTTCCCACATCTCGTCATTATCTATATATTTTTCTTTATCATTTTTATCTCTAAGTGATAATCTATATTCAAAAGATTCTGCAGGGAATCCAAAATCTTTTTGATATACTTCTTTTATTAGGTTTAATACTCTACCAACTTCTTCTTTTATTTGGTCTGGTCTTACAAATAAATGGGCGTCGTTTTGACACATTTGACGTACTCTTTCTAGCCCACAAACACTTCCACTTGCTTCATATCTGAAATCATGTGCTAACTCTCCTATACGAATTGGTAAATCTCTATATGAGTGCATTTTATTTTTATATATTAACATATGGTGTGGACAATTCATTGGTCTTAATACCATTTCTTCATTATCAAATTTCATGCTTGGAAACATGTCATCTTTATAGTGTTCCCAATGTCCACTTGTTTTGTATAGTTCTACATTTGCAAGTGATGGTGTATATACATGGTCATATCCTAATTCTATTTCTTTGTCTTGTATATATCTTTCTAATATTCTTCTGATAGTTGCACCATTTGGTAAATACATTGGAAGTCCTGACCCAACTAGTTTATGTGTCATAAATATTTCTAAGTCTTTTCCTATTTTTCTGTGGTCTCTTTGTTTTACTTCTTCTAAATAGTCTAAATATTCTTGTAGTTGACTTGCTTTTGGAAATGATATTGCATAAATTCTTTGTAACATTTTATTTTTTTCGCTACCTTTCCAATACGCTCCTGAAGATGATAGTATTTTTACTGCTTTGACTTTTCCAGTACTTACTAAATGTGGTCCTGCACATAAATCTGTAAAATCTCCTTGTTTATAGAAACTGATTTCTTCTCCTTCTGGTAATTCTTCGATTAATTCTTGCTTATATGGTTGACCTTTCATTAATTCTAATGCTTCTTTTTTTGGTAGTGAAAATCTTTCTATTTTGATATCTTCTTTTATTATTTTTTTCATTTCTTCTTCTATTTTTTCTTTATCTTCATCTGAAAATGGCTCTTCTACATCAAAATCATAGTAAAATCCATTGTCAATACTTGGTCCTATTGCAAATTTAACATCTGGAAATAGTCTTTTTACTGCTTGTGCCATAATATGTGATGTTGTATGCCAATATGCTTTTTTTCCTTCTAAGTCTTCATCATTAAATGTATGAATTACTAGATTACAATCTTCATTTAGCTCATACCTTAAGTCTTTTATTTCTCCATTTATTTCTCCACAAGTTGTATTCCTTGCTAATCCTTCACTTATTTTTTTTGCTACTTCAATAATTGGTGTTCCTTTTTCCACCTCAATTACTGAATTGTCTTTTAATTTGATTTTTAACATAATAAATCCCTCCCTTTCTTATTTTTCCTAAAGGCCTCATTAGTCATGAAAGTTAATTTCTAACTAAAACCTTCTTTTATTTATGTCCATTTGAATTTTGAATTTATTTTAATACTTGTGAACATCAAAAGCTTTTTATTTTTTTTAATAAAAACTCCTATGGACATTATCAAAATATCCATAGGAGTGCTTTTTATTACACGGTTCCATCCTATTTTTAACTTAATTGGTAGATTGTAACGTATCTAACACGTCTGGCTTGTTCACCAAAAACTTGAAGAGGTAGTTTTTCAAATATGTTTTTCTAGATTAGCTTTCAGCCTCTGGCTAATCCTCTCTTTAGATAACCTTTATTTTACTTTTTCTCTTACTTGTCTTTATCTTATGTCAATTATTTTATTACGATTTTGAACAAAAGTCAAGATTTTTAAAAAAAGTTTTTTATATATTATTTTCGCAAAATTCGTTATACTCAACTTTCTTTTACTTGTAAATTTGTTTCTTTATATTAAGGAAACTATCTTACTTTAACTATTATTGTATTTATTATTTATAAATATTAATTAAAAATTTAATTTAGACAAAAACATTGTTATAATAATCAATCAAAAACTATCATTATGTAATCTAGAATTTTGAGTCGATTTATGGTATAATTAGATAAATTTAGTAATTATGAAATCATTTTAACATTTAAAAGGTGGTGAACTTATGATTGAATTGCTTTCACCTGTTGGTGATTTTGAATGTTTAAAAGCTGGTGTGCAAAATGGTGCTGACAGTATCTATTTAGGAAGTGACACTTTTAGTGCTAGAGCTTTTGCTTCTAATTTTCCATTAGACAAATTAGAAGAAGCCATACAATATGCAAAAATACATGGTGTTAAAACCCATTTAACTTTAAATACTTTAATCACAGATACTGAATTTGAGTCTGCTATGGCCCTTGCAAAAAATGCATATAGATTTGGAATTGATGCAATTATCGTTCAAGATTTAGGCTTGGCTATTAAATTAATAAAGACATTTCCTGATTTACCAATACACGCAAGTACTCAAATGACTGTTCACAACTTAAATGGTGCATTAGAATTGCAAGACCTAGGCTTTAGAAGAGTTGTTCTTGCAAGAGAGCTTTCTATAAATGAAATTGCTTATATTTGTAAAAATACTGATATAGAAATTGAAACATTTATCCACGGTGCTCTTTGTATATCATATTCTGGTCAGTGTTTATTTTCTAGTATGTTAGGCGGACGTTCAGGAAACAGAGGCAAATGTGCTGGTCCTTGTAGATTACCTTTTGAATTACTAGAAAATAATAAACGTATTAACTCTGGTTACATATTAAGCACTAGAGATTTATGTGGATTAGAATTTATTCCAGATTTGATAAATGCAGGAGTTAAAAGTCTAAAAATAGAAGGTCGTATGAAATCTCCTGAATATGTAGCAACTGTTACTAGAATTTATAGAAAATACATAGATTTAGCATTATCAAATAATGAATATATTATTGATGAAAATGATAAAAAAGAATTATTACAAGTATTTAATAGAGGCATGTCTTCACCTGGACATTTAAGTAACGAAGGTAACAAAGATTTAGTCTTTAAAGAAAAACCTAATAATATGGGCTTATATCTTGGAAAAGTTCAAAAATATAACAGTAACAAAGGATATATTACTGTTAAATTAAACGAACCTGTTGAAATTGGTGACACTATTTCGCTTGAAAAAGAAGATGGCTCATATACAATTTCAGAATTAATGGATACAAATATGAAAAATATTAAACATACTGAAATTGGTCAAACAGTTATAATTGGCAGAATGAAAGGAAATATAAAATTAAGTAATAATATTTATAAAATGAGTTCAAAAAAATTGAATAATTTAGCTCGAGAAAGTTATTCAAAAGAAAATAGAAAAATATTGCTTAATTGTCAAATATCAATAAAGAAAAATAAACCTATTCAAGTAACAATTACATCTGCTTGCAATATTGAATTATACAAAGACTTAAAAATAAACTATGTTAGTGATATAGTTCCTTTAGAAGCAAAAACTAAACCTTTGGATAAAAATACTGTTATCAATCAATTTTCAAAAACAACCTCTACACCTTATGCTTTTAAAAAATTAGATATAGACTTAGATTATAACTTATTTATCCCTAAACTTAGTACTTTAAATGATTTAAGAAGAACAATTTTAACTTTAGTTGAACAATATATAAAAGGAACTATGAAAAGAAATTATCATGATTCATTAAGTGTAACTGATAATAAATCAAATGGTCCTTCACATACTATTCCTTTAAAGAAAAGTAAAATCTCCTTACTATTAAATATTTTACATACAGATTTTGATTACTCTAAAATAGGTGAAGTTGAAAATGTATATATACCTCTAAAATATTTTTCTATGAAAGAATACAAAGAAATATTACATATCTTAGATGAAAAATTTAATCTATACATATATATGCCAACAATAATAAAATCTAATTATAAAAATTTATTATCTAGTAATATAGAAACAACTTTAAAAAACTATAATATAAAAGGATTTGTTATTTCAAATATATGTAATTTAAAATTATTGAAAGGACTATTTATTGAACTAGATAAATCATTAGAACTAATCACTAATTATACATTTAATGTATATAATTCAAACACAGTAAATGAATTAAAAAATTTAGGCGTTTCTAGATACACCATTTCACCAGAACTTAATAGAACAATAATTAGTAATTTGTGTAATTGTGATTATCTACCTAATGAATTAATTGTATATGGAAGAACACCTTTAATAAATATGAATTATTGCCTTTTAGGTGAAACAGATAAATGTTATCCAACTTGTAAACAAAGATGTACAACTTCTAATAAATATTATTTAAAAGATCGTCTTAATATGAAATTTAGGATTTTGCCTGACAATATACAAACTGTAACAACTGTTTTTAATAGTAAAATAACATCTATATATCCTAAAGAATTTAATGTAGATTATGTAAGAATAGACGTTTTAGATGAAAATATTGATGAAATTAATGAAATTATACATAGAGTAAATAACAATCATAGATTTGATGGCAAAAATTATACTAGCGGAAATTTACATAGAAATATTTAGAGACAGATTAGACAGATTAGACAGACAGATTGGGACAGGTAGGAAAATGTATGTAAAATGTCGAATATTGTCACAATTATTTTTCTTAGAATAATATTAGTTTGTGACAATATTCGACATTTTACATACATTTTCCTACCTGTCCCAATCTGTCTGTCTAATCTGTCTAATCTGTTTAATCTGTTTAATCTGTCCTACTACTCAAATCTATTATTAAATCCATATTATCATCTTTTGCAGATTTGTTTTTTCTAATTGCACCACATTTTTTACATTTATATATAATAACATAACCTTTTTTACTATTTATTTCTAATGATATAGGTTCTAAATCCCCATGACATTTTTCTGCTCTATCTCCTGGATTAATATCTACATGTTTAGAATGTAAACAATATGGACAATGATCTCTACAAGAATATCCTAATTTAGATACTTTTTTTCCACAATTTTCACATATAAATTCTTCATCTATCTCTGTAAATTTTTTAGTTTCCATTCTATTCTCCTCTCTTGGTGTCCAATTGGGGACAAAAAACGCCCTAATATTTAAAATCTCCTCCACCTAAAAATTCTTTTAACAACGAATTATTTGGTACATATTCTTTTGGTATTTCTTTAAAGTATTTCAACATATTTATTAATCTACATGCTTCTGCATATTCTTTATCTTCTTTTGTTATTTCTTCTAATAAAGGCATAACTATTGGTTTTAAGGCACCTAGTTCATATACCAATGATGTATTAAATATGAAGTTAGACTCTTCTTGAAATGGGAATATATTGTTTCTTTCTCCCTCATTTACTTTATTCCATGTACTAATTGTATGTTTTGCAGAATAGCCTCTAAATTGATAATCTCTAACTATTCTTCTAATCAATCTTGTATCTGTAGTTGATATTCTATTAAATCTATCTAAGTTTAATACTGTTAATGCACTAATGTACACTTTATATTTCTGTTCTGATGGTATACTACTTGTTAATTTGTCATTTAAACAGTGGATTCCTTCTATAACTAAAACTTCATCTTTTTCTAATTTTAATTTTTTACCTTTATATCTTTTTGTTCCTTCATAGAAATCGAATTCTGGCATTTCTACTTCTTCTCCATTTAATAACCTTGTTAAATGGTCATTAAACAAATTCAAGTCAATTGCTTCTAAACATTCAAAATCATATTCTCCATTTTCATCTCTTGGAGTATCTTTTCTTTCTACAAAGTAATTATCTACAGATATTGTTACAGGTTTTATTCTATTTAATTTTAATTGTATTCCTAATCTTTGTGCAAAAGTTGTTTTTCCTGATGATGATGGTCCTGCTATTAATATCATTTTTATATTTTTATTTTTAGCTATATTATCTGCTATTTTTGCAATCTTTTTTTCATGTAATGCTTCAGCTAACAATATAATATCTTTTATTGTTCCTTTTTCTATTGCTTCATTTATACGATATACTCTATCAATTTTCATAATTTTATTGATGTCATCATATTCCTCCATTGCCCAAGCTAATTTTTTGTTTTTTACAAATTTAGGCATTTTATCCGGTTCTTTTTGACTTGGATATCTCACCAAAAATCCATCATTATATCTTACAATTTCAAATATTTTTACACATCCTGTTCTGTTTGCTAAAGTTCCATAACAATAATTATAATAATCTTCACAATAATACATGAAAATTTCATTATTTCCCTCTAAATCTAATTGCAATCTTCCTTTTGAAGTTTTTGTTTCTTCAAAAAATCTAGTTGCTTCTTCTCTATCCATGACTACTTGTCTAATTGGTATATCTTCTTTTACTATTCTCCTTACTTCTTGAGTTAACTCTTCAATAAAACTATCTGTTACTTCTCCATCTACTATGTCACAAAACATTGCATTTGATAATTGATAATTTACTTCCATCTTTTTGTTAGGACATATTTTTTCAAATGCTTTTCCTACTATATATGCTAGAGTTCTTCTGTAGACTTTCATTCCTTCTTTTGAACTGACATCTATTAAATCGATTTTCCCATCAGTTTCTATTTCAGATTCTAAATTCTTATATTCATTATTGAAAGTTGCTGCCAAGACAGTGCAATTACTATTCTTTATCTCTTCTTTTAATACTTGGCTTATTGGCATTGGTTTTTCTATCTCTATTGTTTTATCTTTATATTGTATCTTCATATATTTCCTCCTAAATTATTTTATTATTTCTCAGTTGCTTACATAATATTATACAATGTATTTTATATTAAAACACATTATAAGTCAAATGAATATTTTTCATTTTTTTGGATATATTTTTATTAGATATTATTTTTTGGAGGGATTTGTTATGGATATTTCTAGAATTAATTCTATTTTAGCTAATAAAGAAAAATGTGATGTTTTTTATGATGATAGACCTGTGTGGATTCAAGGTGTTAATGATAATATTGCAAAAGTTGGTTTTATTGATAATTTTGAAGAAAAAGATGTCTTTATTAATGATTTATATGAAAGAAATTTATATAATTAGAGACGTGCGAAATCGTTACAAAGTGGAACAATTTGGCACGTCCCTAACGTTCCATCTTTGTAAAATCTTTTTGGTTTTTCATAAATTATTTTTGTGTTTTCGTAAAATTTCAAAATTTGTGAATTTTATATCTGTAAATTTTTATTTTTAAGTTAATTTTTTAATCTTGTTTAAAATTCTTTTTTTCATATTTTTCTAGTCCATTTCTAATTGCTATATTTATCAATTTTGAAATAGAAATACCATATTTTTCTCTCATTTCTTCTAATTTTTTATATGTGGATTCTCTTATTATTACTGACCTTGCTACATTTATTTCATTATTTGCTTTTTTATATATGACTATTTTTTCTCCTAATTCTAAATCACTAATACAAGCATCTACAATTTTGTTTATAGACGCATCTAACTCGTTTTCTGATATTTCTTTTAATTTGTCATACAAATTTCCTTCTATTTCTGTTGATTTTTTTATCCATTTTTCTCTTTTTAAAAATCTCTCATACCATTCCATTTCTATCTCACCTAATCCCCAATATATCAGTATTATTATACAATAACTGGTTGCCAGTTTTAATTACCTTTTATTTCCATTTTACCAACCTTATAAGGTTGATAACTTTCTTTTTTTATTTTATAATGTCGTAAAATATCGAAAGGTGTAAATATTCGAGTTATATTGTCTTTATCATTTGTGCATTATTTGAATTATAAAAAAGAAAGGAATGATTTTTTTATCATGAGTAAATTATTTGAAAAATACAAAATTCTTAAATCAGAAAATTCTTCTAAATTATATTTACTTAAAAGTGGTATATTTTATATTTTTTTAGATAATGATGCTATCAAGATGTCTAAATTATTAAATTTAAAACTAACTAATTTAAATGAGACCGTAGTTAAATGTGGTTTTCCTGTTAAGAATGCAGATAAATATATAAATTTGATTAAGTTGAATAATTACGAATTAGATATTATTGATTCTATCAATTCTCCTTCTTGCTCTAGCAATAATCATATCTTTAATGATAGTGCTAAAAAGTTTATAAAATATATTGCTGATATTGATTACTATAATTTATCGGTTTCTGAAGCTTTTGCTCTTATAGAAAATCTTACTTCTGAAGCTAAAACATTATTAAAAGACTTCTAGTTTGTGTACTTTTTATTTAACATGTAATTTTTGTCTTTTACTTATAAAAATCATTACTAAAAATCTGGAGGAATATTTATGAAGAGAAAAGGAAATTTATACCCTGAAATTTATAAGTTTGAAAATATAGTAAGTGCTTTTAATGAGGTATGTAGAAACACAAAGAACAAAAGAAAAGTTGAATATTTTAGAGAGTATAAATGTACCTATATTTCACGCATTTACAATATTTAAAAAACAAAATCTTATGTTCCTGGTCCTTATCATGTTTTCACTATTTATGAGCCTAAGGAAAGAAGAATTGTAAGTCAAAATATGCAAGATAAAGTGATAAATCATCTTGTTGCAAGATTTATTTTATATCCTGCAATTCTTCCTTGTCTTCTTGATGTCAATGTTGCAAGTAGAAAAGATCTTGGTACAAAAGAAGGTCTTAGACTTTATATGGAATTTCATAGAGTTTGCAAAGTCAAATATAATAAATACTATATTTTAAAATGTGATGTTAGTAAATTTTTTGCTAGTATTGATCATGATATATTAAAAGATAAATTGAAAAGAAGAATTAAGGATTATGATGCTTTAAAAATCATTTTTGATATTATTGATAATGAAAAAAATGGTTTAAGTATAGGTTATAGCAATTAAAATATTATAGAAAGTATTATGTAGAAATGCTTATAT
>CAKNJL010000058.1 GCA_930982035.1 uncultured Clostridium sp. | reverse complement strand
ATTTCAGTCTGATTTTTTACAGCCCAACCATCGATAACATACTAAACATTATTGTGCTTTTAATTCTAGCTGGAGTAACAATTGCGACATTAATGGGAGATAATGGAATATTAACAAAAGCACAACAGGCAAAAACAAAAACAGAAGAAGCACAAAATCAGGGAAATGAAACATTACAAAATTATGAGGATACAATTGATTATATATTGAGTCCAAACGCTGGTACAATTATTGAAGATATACCAGAAGAATGGACAAGTGATAACGTTACAGCTATTTCAGATGGGGAAGGTAGCGTTATTCCGCTTCCAGAAGGATTTTGTTATATCGGAGGAACAAAATCAGAAGGAATAGTAATATCAGATAATTCGACTGATGTAGGAAAAGGAACGAGTCATGAAGTTGCACAAACATTACAAGGAAATCAATTTGTATGGGTACCAATAGAAAATGACAATGATTTTAAAACTTATGAGGGCTATATAAATGGAGATTTACAAGATATAACTAATTATGATGAACCTACTAATGCTGAATATCAATATCCTACAGAACAAGTCGAATATAATTCAATGAAAGCCAGTGTATTGAAATACAATGGATTTTATGTAGGAAGATATGAAACTGGAACGACAGAAACTGGAACAGGATTAAGGGGAAAACCAACTATTAAGCAAGGGGGACAAGTATATAATAATATAAAATGGGGAAATAGTATGACAGATGCATCAGAAGGAGCTGTAGAAGTTGCAAAAGGAATGTATCCGAAAGATAAAGGATATAGTGTGACAAGTACATTAATATATGGAGTTCAATGGGATGCTATCATGTCTTGGATAGATCCTAAATATAAAACTGGAAATTGTGATACTAATACATCATTTGTAGCAAATTCAAATGGAAAAGGTTATTATGAACAATCAGGTCCAACAATAACAGGTTCAAATGCAAGTTATTCAGTAAAAAATATATATGATTTAGCAGGAAATGTTTTTGAGTGGACAATGGAATCTTGCTCTAATAAATATAAAGCTCGTAGAGGAGGCTATTTTGAAAAAACAGGTTATCTAGTCCCAGCAAGTAGTCGTTATGATGGATATACTCCTTCTGATTTTGGTCATCTTGTTGGTTTCCGTATTGCATTGTATATAGAAGGGTAGAAAAAATAGTAACAAAAAAAGAAGCGGTTTCGATAGAAGTCTTGAACTCGTAAGAAAATACTGATATAATGTAAAAAAAAGTAGGAGGTAAAACATATGATTATTAGTTTACCTGAAAAATTTCCAATTGGTACTTTTAATAAACAACAAAATAACCAAGCGTTTATAGAAAACGGAATATTAAAAATTAGTCGGGATTGTAAATTTTCAAATATCATGTATGAATTAACATATATGATGAAGGGGGATCAAATTTGTTATTATTGTGGTAAAACTATAAGTAAAAAAGAAATGACATTAGACCATGTTTATCCAAGAGACTTCGGAGGTCCATCAATTACTGATAATTTAGTTCCATGTTGTCAAGAATGTAATTGTGATAAAAACAATTTTACACATCAACAATATAAAGAAATATTATTAGCAAGACAGAATGGAACAGCAAAACAATTGAAGGAGGAGTTTTATAAGAAACAGGAAGAATTAAGAAAGCAAAAAAAGTATAATTTGCCAGAGCATTGGATAGAAGAAATGAAACTAAGTGAACTACGAATATTATATTTGGATAGTTTTAATTATAAGGCTACCAAAAAATATAAAGATAGCAAAAAATTCTATAATATTTATGAGATGCTTAGACGGCCAATTGTGGTTGACAGGAAGAACAATATCCTTGACGAATTTATTTTATATTTATTTGCTAGAGATAAGAAATTGGAGAAAGTTCCGATTATTAAATTGGAAAATGTACAAATTAGATAAAATTAAGGACGTTTTTATAATATATAAAGACGTCCTTAATTTAAAATAGTTAAAGCGAAAATTTAAATATAAAAAAACAATTATACTATGTCGAATAAAGACAAATTTCGACACACAAAATACAATTAGTGACCTGGCCCAAATTGTCTAGATTGTCTAAACTTGGAGAAATCTATCTAGTAATTGTTTTCTGCATAGGTTTTCCAATTCATCATTTAATGGTTCTAAAGTAATATTTTCATCATATTTTCTATCTAAACAATATTTTATAATATAATCTGTAAGCTCTGGATTTTTAGAAAGTAGAGGTCCATGTAAATAAGTTGCTATAACATTCGTTTTAAAGAATCCTTCTTGTGTATCTCCGAATTTATTTCCATTTCCAAATAATACTTTTCCAAAAGGTGTTGTTATATTATAAGTTTGTCCACCATGATTTTCAAATCCAATTACTTTTGTTTCTTTTCCATTTAAATTGACATCAAGTACAATATTTCCAATACATCTTTTTTTTCTGTCTGCTATAGCTTCTGTATAATATGGGAATATTTCTAATCCAGGAATTATATTTCCTTCAACACCTTTATAATATTTACCAAATAATTGATATGCTCCACAGATTAATAAGAAGAAAACACCTTCATCTTCTGCTTCTTTTAGTTCATCTTTATATTTTATTAAATCTTCTGATAATATACTTTGTTCATTATCAGCTCCGCCACCTGCAAAGATGATATCATAGTTTTTAAAATCGGGCATTTCATCACCAATAGAATATTTATCAATAATACATTGAAAGCCACGTTTTTCAAGTCTATATCTTAATACTTGTATATTTCCGTAATCACCATATAATTCTAGCATATCTGGATACAAGTATAGTATTTTTAATTCTTTCATTTAAGTTTCAACTCCTTTTATTACATAGCTAGAATTTAAAAGATTAATATTCCAGCTATATAAAATTTTAATTTAAAATTATTTCAATTTTAAAATTTCTGTTCTTGTAGGTTGTAAGGATGTATAATTTGCAATTACATATTTTTTTGTTGTATTGGTGTATAAAGATTTTACAGCTTGTTCTAAATCAATATAAGCTTCTATTTTATTTTCATCAAATCCTGATGTCTTAATTCTAATGGCAATATCATATCCTCTGGTTCCAGCAGTTACAATTCTTTTTACATTATTTAAATTATCAAAATTAATATCCCAAATCCAAGAAACATCAAAACCATCAGCCTTATTATCATTTAAAACAAATAATAATTCTTTTTCATCATTATCCTCATTTAGTAAACGTAAGCTAACATTGGCACCAGTAGGATTTTTAGCTAAGTTTATAACTGTAGGTGCATCTTTTATAACTAGTTTTTCAAGTCTACCATTATTTAATTCAAAATTTTCCAAGGTTTTTTGAATAAATGATGTGTCAATGTTATATAAAGAACAACAGCTAATTACAGCCGTAAAATTATAAATAATGTAAATACTGTTAGATTTTATCTTATATAAAACATCATCTACCTCAAAAGTCATTGTTTCAAGATTTATGTTTTTAGTTTCTTTATATATTTCATTATCACCATATCCACAATTTGGACATTTAAATTTTCCAATATGAGAATATTGATAATATTCATATTCTAGACGTGTTTTGCAAAATGGACAGAATTTTCCCTCTCCAGCTTCTTTCATATCATCAGTCGCATATTGATATCTATCTACGTGAAAATAATATACATTTTTATTATCTGGATTAGCCAAACCTAATCTTGCAACATTTGGGTCATCATTATTTAAAATTAGATTTCCTTTATATGTTTTTAGAAAATCATTTATTTTTAAAATCAAAGATTCTACTTCACCATTCCTATCTAATTGGTCACGGAAGAAGTCTAATATGACTAGCGTATTTAACGGAAAATCTTTAAAAACGACAGGGACATATCCTTCATCAACTTCAAAAACTAAGTAATCAGCTTTTATTTTTCCTGTTAGAGTACAAGATTTTAATAATGTAGAAAGAATACCAGTTTCCATATTATTTCCTTCTTTATTACTAATTACTTTTTTACCAGCAGTTGTAAAAACAGCTCCAATAGCATTGTTTGTCATTGTTTTTCCATTTGTTGCAGTAACAGCAATAACAGGACAATTTACTTTAAAATATTTGAAGATTTCTGGGTTCCAATCAAAGGCAATTTTCCCTAAGAAATTTCCTCCATGTTTACCAAATATTTTTAAGATAATATTTAATATCTTCATTGCTAATATGATAAAAAAATTTTTCATTTGTCAGACTCCTATCTCAATAAAATTTATATTTGCATTATAACACATGGCAGACCATGTCCGCAACCTATAAATTTTGTTTTTTATTACAGTTTTTTATATCAAAAATATTGTAAAAAAATATAGAATAATATATAATAAAAAAGGATGACTATAATCAAATTTATAACAAAAGAAAGGAAGAGACGAATTGAAAAAGAAATTAAAAAACAAAAGTAAAATTATAATAAATATCATTTTAATAATGATAATAATAATAGGAGTATCATCAATTTATCTAAAGAATGATACTAAGATTGTATCTTTAGCAGGAAAGTTGTTAAATGCAACAAATTCTAATGTAGTAGAGAAAAAAACAGGAGGCGGATTAGAATCAGCATATATCGAGTGGGAAAGCGTTGATGGAGCGACAGGATATAATGTATATATACGTTCAGAAAGTGCGAATAATTATGACCAACTAGATAATGAGTTAATAAGACAATATAGTAGAGATGGAACATCTTCTTATTGGAGAGCAGATGCTGTTGGTTTAAAGGCAGGTAGATATGTTTTTAAAATTGTACCAATTTTAGATGGTAAAGAAGATACAAGCAATCAACTTGAATCTCAAGCAATAACAGTACAAGCACATGATAGAACAGGATTTGCATGGGTAAATGGAGAAACAACAGGTGCATACAACATGGATGGAACAATAAAAGAAAATGCAAATATTATATATATCACAGAAGAAACTAAAAATATTGTTTCTTTAGAGGTTCAAACAAGTTCAAATGGAAAAACAGAAACAGCACAAGGATTACAAAATATTTTAGATTTATATAAAAAAGGATATGAGAAAACACCACTAGTTATAAGATTTATAGGAAAGGTAACAGACCCAAGCACATTAGAAGGAGGGGACATCGTTATCAGCGGTAATGGTTCAAATAATAGAATCAATTGTGGAATTACACTAGAAGGAATTGGGGAAGATGCTACTCTATATGGGTATGGTATCAGAATTAAAAATGCAACAAATGTAGAAATCAGAAATATAGCTGTCATGTTAACAGATAGTGCTGAAGGAGACAATATAGGATTACAACAAGAAAATGACCATATATGGGTACATAATTGTGATTTCTTCTATGGAGAACCAGGTAGTGATTCAGACCAAGCAAAAGGTGATGGAGCATTAGATTGTAAAAAATCAACTTATGTAACATTTTCATATAATCATTTTTTTGATACAGGAAAAAGTAATCTTTTAGGATTAAGTGAAGATACAACAGATGGATTATATATCACATATCATCATAATTGGTATGACCATTCTGATTCAAGACATCCAAGAATTAGATTTTATTCTGCACATGTATATAATAATTATTATGATGGAAATTCAAAATATGGTGTTGGTGCATGTTTAGGGTCATCTGTATTAGTAGAAGGAAACTATTTCAGAAATTGTAAAAAGCCAATGATGATATCTGAGCAAGGTTCTGATATAAGTGGAACATTTTCTAATGAAGCTGGAGGAATCATAAAAGCATACAACAATACTATAGTAGGAGAAGAGTCATATATACCATATTCACAAAATAATGAAAGTTTTGATGCATATGAAGTATCTAACATAAATGAAACTGTACCAAGTTCAGTAAGGTCATTAAAAGGACAAAATACTTATAACAATTTTGATACTTCAAGTATTATGTATGAATATGAAGCAGATACCCCAGAAGTAGCAAGAGCAGAAGTTGAGACATATGCAGGTCGTTTAAATGGAAGAGACTTCAAATGGCAATTTAATAATGAAAAAGATGATGAGTCAGATAAATTAAATGAAGAATTAAAACAAGCTTTAGAAAATTATGAAACAGATTTATTATCTGTAGGAGGAAATTCTATAGATTCACCAGAACAACCAGAGCCTGAGCCAGAACCAGAAAAAGTTTCAGTAGAAGGCGTAGCATTAAATATGCAAAATGTTACATTAGAAGTTGGAAAAACAATAACATTACAAGCAACAATAACACCAGATAATGCAACAAATAAAAATGTAACATGGACTTCTGAAAATAAAGAAATAGCAAGTGTAAGTGATGGAATTGTAACAGCAATAAAACCAGGAGAAACAACAATAACTGTGACAACACAAGACGGAGAAAAAACAGCAACATGTAAAATAATTGTAATTCAAAGTGAAGAACCTGAACCTGAACCAGAACCAGAAGAAGTTCCGGTAGAAGGAGTAGCGTTAAACATGCAAAATGTTACATTAGAAGTTGGAGAAACAACATCATTACAAGCAACGATAACACCAGACAATGCAACAAATAAAAATGTAACATGGACTTCTGAAAATAAAGAAATAGCAAGTGTAAGTGATGGAATTGTAACAGCAATAAAATCAGGAGAAACAACAATAACTGTAACAACACAAGATGGAGAAAAAACGGCAACATGTGAAGTTACTGTACTTCAAAGTGAAGAACCAGAACCAGAGCCAGAACCAGAACCAGAAGAGATTCCGGTAGAAGGAGTAACACTAAATATACAAAATACAACTTTAAACATTGGAGAAACAACAACATTAGTAGCAACAATAACACCAAATGATGCAACAAACAAAAACATAACATGGACTTCTGAAAATGAAGATATAGCAACTGTAAACAATGGACTTGTAACAGCAATAGGACCAGGAAAAACAACAATAACTGTAACAACACAAGATGGAAAAAAGACAGCAACATGTAAAATTACAGTTACAGAAGAAGAAGAGAAACTTATATCAACCATTACCTATGATAATACAGAATTAACAAATCAAGATGTTACGGCAACCATTACATTTAACAGAGATGATGTTACAATAACTAATAATAATGGAAGTAATGAATATACTTTTGAAGAAAATGGAACATTTACTTTTGAATATATAGATAGTGATGGAAATACTGCTCAAAATATAGCAAGAGTTACTTGGATAGATAAAGAAGCACCTGAAACAAATATAAATTATGAAACAATAAATAATGGGGAAGCTGTAAGAGTTACTATACAATCAAATGAAGAATTAAAAGAAATAGAAGGATGGACATTATCAGAAGATAGATTATCAATGAGTAAAACTTATAACCAAAATCAATCAGAAACAATACAAATAAGTGATTTAGCAGGAAATATAGTGGAAACAACTATAGATATTAAAACAATATCAGAAAATGAAACACATGATAATGAAGAAAGTGATACAAATACAATTAAAGGAAATACAAATAATTATAAGGATGACACAGTAGTAAATAAAATATTACCAGATACAGGAACTTCAATAATTATAAAAGTCCTTATAGCAGTAGTATTATTAGGTACACTTGGTTTTTATATCCGCTATAAATATTTAAAAAATATAATGAAATAGAAATAAGGATAGAATTTTATGATATATTTAAATAATGAGAAAAAAATAAATAAACTAAGAGAAACAATGAATAAAGAAAATACATGTATATTCATAGATTATGATAGAACAATTACATCATCAAATAGTGTTGATTCTTGGATGGCAATTGTTAATAAAAAAGTAGCAGACGAAAAACTTTTAGATGAGTTAAATAAATGTAATAAAAAATATAGTGCAATTGAATTAGATTATACAATAAATGAAAAAGACAAAGATAAATACATGTTAGAATGGTATCAAGGAAGTATGAATTTATATTATAAATACAATATTACAAAAGAACAAATGGAAAAATCAATTTATAATAGTAATTTATCATTAAGAAAAGGCGGAAAAGATTTTCTTACAAAGCTACACGAAAATAATGTTTTAACAATTATTTTATCAGCAGGTATTGGGAATGTAATTGAGCAATCATTAAGAGAGGAGCAATGCAATTATAACAATATACATATAATTAGTAATTTTATAAAATTTGATAAAAATGGAAATATGAAAAAATTTCAAGATAATTTAATTTACACATGTAACAAAAATATAGATAAATTACAAAACTTAAAAAAGAAAGAAGAAATAGAAAAAAAGGAATACAGAATTGTAATAGGTGATTTAATTGAAGATATTGCAATGATGGGAGAATATCCAGAAGAGAAATCATTAAAAATAGGATTTTTAAATGGAAATATTTCTGAAAATTTAAAAATATATAATGAAAATTTTGATATAGTTTTAACAGAAGAAAACAATTTCTATGATATAGAGAAAATTCTAAAAATATAATAATAAGGATATGATAAAATGGAAATACAGGAAATAGAAAAAAATAGTGATAATAAAGAATTTATGTTACAAGCAGTAAAAGAAAGTGGAAAAAATCTAGAATTTGCGTCAGAAAGTTTGCAAGATGACAAAGAAGTAGTAATGGAAGCCTTAAAACAAGATGGAGAAGCTTTAGAATTTGCAAGTACAAGACTAAAGGGAGATAAAGAAGTAATGCAGTTAGCAATCAAAACGGCACCTTGGACAATTTGTTATGCTTCAGAGCAATTAGCAGGAGATAAAGAAATCATGTTAGAATGTTGTAAAAACTATGGACAAGCTCTATATTATGCATCAGAAGAATTAAGAGATGATAGGGAAGTGGTAAAGACAGCTGTAGAAAACAAGGGAATCATAATAAAATATGCAAGTAAAAGGTTGATTGATGATAAAGAATTGGCTGAAATTGCAGTAAAACAAAATAAGCAAGCATATCATTTTATATCTAATAAATTAAAACAAGATGATGACATAAAGAATATAATGCAAAACTAGTAGTTATAATTTATATTTTGTTATATAAAGGCCGAAAGTTATATATAATATAATTTTCGGCTATATAATTTTTTATAATAGAAATTTTTTATCACTTTAATATGAGTCAGAATAAATTAAAGAACTTTTATATAAAAGGTTGAAATTTATACTCCTATAGTTTAGAATATATGAGAATTAAATATGCAAAAATAGCAAAGGAAGAAAGGAATGAGTTTTATGAGAGTATTAGTTGTATCAGATATTCACGGCTCAGGAGTATATGCAGACAAATTAAAAGAAATTATAAAAAAGGAAAAGCCAGAAAAAATAATTGTATTAGGAGATTTGTATTATCATGGACCTAGAAATCCATTAACAGATGGATATGAACCAAAAAAAGTTGCAAAATTACTAAATAGTTTAAAAGACAAGTTAGAAGTAGTAAGAGGAAATTGTGATGCAGAAGTAGATCAAATGGTATCTGAATTTGAGATGAAAGATAACATATTGGAAAGAATTAATGGAAAAAATATGTTTTTCACACATGGACATAAATATAATATAGATAATATACCAAATGAAGATTTTGATATTATGTTTTATGGACATTATCATACTTGCTTTATTAAAAAATATGATAATCAATTATTTGTAAATCCAGGTTCTATTTCATTACCAAAAGAAAATACACCACATAGTTATGCAATGATAGAAGAAAAAGATATTATAATTAAAGATGTTGAAGGAAATGTGGTAGAAGAATACAAGTATAAAGAATAGGGAGAAGTGCCATGGGGGACGGAGATTTTTGTCAATGGGGACGGAGATTTTGACAACATTGTCATTAACAATGTTGTCAAAATCTCCGTCCCCATTGACAAAAATCTCCGTCCCCATTGACACGACCTTAAATCCATTCGCCATATTTTTTAATATAAATCTTTTTAGCAAACATTGCCAAAATACAATATAGAAATGTTACTACAAAAATTAACACAATATCTTCTACAGCCATTGGAACTAATCCAATTAATGCTCCTAAAGGTGTAAAAGGTACAATAATTCCTACTAAAATTAATAAAATAGAAGAGAAATATACCATTTTATTTGCATTACTTTGTATAAAAGGTATTTTTGCAGTTCTTATGATGTGCATTCCAACTAAGTTTGAAACAATACTATAACTAAACCAAATTGTTTGGAAAAGTGCAGCTTCTCTTACTCCAAATATAAACCATAGAGATGCAAATACTACTAAGTCAAATATAGAGCTAACTGGTCCCATAAATAACATGAAATGTTTTAAACTTTTTATATCTAATTTTTTAGGTTTCTTTACAATTTCTTTATCAACATCATCAAAAGGTAGTGTCATTTGACCAAAGTCATATAGCAAACCTTCTACTAATAATTGTATAGGTGTTTCTGGTAAAAATGGTAAAGCAATACTTGCAACAATAACGGATAAAACTTCACCAAAGTTGAAACTTGTAGCCATTTTAATATATTTCATTAAGTTGGCAAAAGTTTTTCTTCCTTCTGTAACACCATCTAGTAAAACATTTAAATCTTTTTCTAATAATATGATGTCAGCTGATTCTTTGGCGATATCTACAGCAGTATCAACTGAAACACCAACATCTGAATTTGTTAGAGAAGGGCTATCATTTATACCGTCTCCCATATATCCTACAACATTTCCTTCTTCTTTTAGAAGTCTTATAATTCTAGCTTTTTGTATAGGTGATAGTTTAGCAAAAATATTATTTTTCTTAATTAGTCTATGAACAGCAACATCTTGCAACTTATCTAATTCATTTCCTAATATAATTCTCTTAGATTTTATATTAACTTTATCACATATACATTTTGTAACTTCAGCATTATCACCAGTTAATACGATAACTCGTATTCCTGCTTTGTTCATTCTTTCTACAGCTTGTTTAGCACTTTCTTTAGGTGGGTCTAGGAAACCAATAAATCCTAGTAAAATCATATTTTTTTCATCTTTAACTTCAAAGTCATAACCTGGTTCATTACTATATTTTTTACATACTGCAATAACTCTAAGACCTTCTTTATTTAAGCCTTTGCTGATTTTTTGTATGTTTTCTTTGATTTCTCTAGTTAGAGGAGAAACTGTTCCTCTATATTCTACAGAAGTACAAATATTAAGGATTTCTTCAACAGCACCTTTTGTAATTAATTCGTCTTGGCCTTTTTCATTTTTTACAGCGACAGATAAACGTCTACGTGCAAAATCAAATGGTATTTCATCTAATTTAATATATTTATGTGTTATTTCAGGCATATTATATTCGTCTCCACGTTTTATAACTGCTTCATCAATGTTTCCTCTTAAACCTGTTTGAAACTTAGCATTTAAATAAGCATATTTTAAAACACTAATATCTTCATCACCATGTATGTCTAAATATTTTTCCAATACAATTTTGTCTTCTGTTAAAGTTCCTGTTTTATCTGTACATAAGATATTCATAGCACCAAAATTTTGAATTGCGTCTAACTTTTTTACAATAGTTTTCTTTTTAGACATCTTTACAGCACCTTTTGAAAGACATGATGATAAAATAACAGGAAGTAATAAAGGTGTAATTGCTATAGCTATGGCTACTGCAAAAGTAAATGCTGTTACTATACTATGTTTAGAAAAATTAAGTATAAATACAACAGGAATTATGATAAGCATAAATCTAATTAACAATTTACTGATATTTTCAATTCCTTTTTGGAAAGCAGTTTTAGGCTTACCAGTACTTATTGTATGAGCTATTTTTCCAAAATAAGTAGAGTCAGCTGTTTTTATAACAACACCTTTTGCACTACCAGATATAACATTTGTTCCCATAAAACAAATTGTATCCAAATCAGCAATACTATCTAAATCTTCTTCATTCATTTCAGACTCTACTATTTTTTTAACAGCATCAGATTCACCTGTTAAAGAAGACTGACCAACATATAAATCAGTTGCTTCAATAATTCTTAAATCAGCTGGAATCATACTACCGGCAGTAAGAATAACAATATCACCAAGTGTAACTTCTTTTATTGGTATTTGTATTTCTTTTCCATCTCTTAGAACATGGCATGTTGTTGCAACTAGTTCTTTTAATTTATTGGCAGCTTTATTAGAACTATATATTTCAAAAAAATCTAATAATGTACTTGCTGTAACTAATATTGCAATAACAATAATATTGGCGTAACTAGGAGTTTCGGGTAAAATAATATCTGTATAACATAAAAGCAGAGTAATTCCTAGTAAAATAATGTTAAATGGTGTAAATAGACTTTCAAAAAAATAATGATACCATTTTTTCGGCTTTGCTTGTCTAATAACATTAGGACCTAATTGTTTTAATTTGTCTTCAGCCTGTGATTGACTAAGTCCATCTTCTTTAATTTTGTATTTTTTTAAAAATTCATTTTTAGAAAGTAAACATTCTTCTCCATAAAGTTTAGAGACATTTACTTCTTCTTTTGTGTTTGCCACTTGTATCAACTCCCTTTCTTTTGTCTAATTGTAGAAAATACGATCAAATCTATTGATTAAAGCAAAATAAAAATCTAATATTTTATTTGTAAGATAAGATTTGTATTTTCTGTAATTTTAATACTTTATCATTATACCACAAGAAAATAAAATTAAAACAAATTTTACAAATTATTTCAAAAATATTGTAAAAAAATAAAAGTTTAATGTATAATGAATTTCGGATCTTAAACACTTTTTCATAAGCAAAAATTTCGTAAGCATTAAAAATGCT
>CAKNJL010000057.1 GCA_930982035.1 uncultured Clostridium sp. | reverse complement strand
AATTTTAAAATATTAAAAAAACAGGGATTCAAGGACCGTCCCTCAATCCCCTTTTTCCAAGGACCGTCCCTCAATCCCCTTTTCCGTCCCTCTATCCCTTTTTCCCATGGACCTTCCCTAAATCTCGCTTTAGAAAGGAGTGAATTTAATATGAAATTACATACAGTTATGGTAGAACCAGAAATTCCTCAAAATACTCGGAAATATTGCCAGAACCTGTGCAATAACAGGTTCAAAATTACATCTTGTACATCCATTAGGATTTAAGATAGATGAAAAATCTGTAAAAAGAGCAGGATTAGATTATTGGGATAAAATTGAAATAGAAGAGCATAAATCATTAGAAAAATTTTTGGATAAATATAAGCCAGAAGAACATAATATGTTTTTTGCAACAACAAAAGGAAAAACTAAATATACAGATATAGATTATTCAAAAATGGATGAAGTTTTTGTATTATATGGAAAAGAAACAAAAGGTTTACCTGAATGGCTTTTGGAAAAATACCTAAATTCTAAAACAATTAGAATACCTATGTTACCAACATTAAGGTCATTAAATTTATCAAATTCAGTAGCTATAATTACATATGAAATTTTAAGACAGAAAAATTTTGAAGATTTGCAAGAAGTAAGTACATATTTTGATAAATAAAATCTCAAAAAAGGTTGAAAAATTTAATAATAAAATATATAATAAGCTAAAACACGTAAGATGAAGGAGAAAAAAACAAATGAATACATTTCAATTTGTACCAGAAGGATGGAATGAACAAATAGAAAAATTAGACATGAATAAAATACAAGAATACAAAGAAGAAAATAAAGTAGTACAAGGAATAGTACAAAGTTGTGACAAAAAATACAACTTGCACATAAATTTAGGAAACGGAATAGATGGAATTATTCCACGAAGTGAAGTAGAAGACACACAAGAAGGGCTACCAGATGAGAGATTATGTACAGGAAAAGTGCATAAATATGTACAATTTAAAATAAAAGATATAAAAGAACATAATAAAATTTTATTATCAAGAAAGAGTGTGCAACAAGAAGCTACAAATTACATAAAAAATGAAATGGAAGTAGGGCAAAATCTTACAGGAATAGTAAAAAATATCAAACCATATGGAGCATTTATCGAAATAGGAGGAGGAGTTGTTGGACTAGCCCATATAGAAGATTTATCAGTTGCAAGGATAAAAACACCATATGAAAGATTGAAAATTGGACAAAAAGTAAATATTGTGGTAAAATCTATAGATAGATGTACAGGAAGAATAAATCTATCATATAAAGAGTCATTAGGAAGTTGGGAAGAAAATGCCAAAAGATTTTCTTCTGGAATGAAAGTAGAAGGAATTATACGTGAGACAGAAAAAAATAAAAATGGTATTTTTATAGAACTTACACCCAATTTAGTAGGAATGGCAGAATATAGCGAAGGCTATAAATATGGACAAAAAGTGAATGTTTATATAAAAAAAATAGATAGCGAAAAGAAAAAAGTAAAACTATTAATAGAAAAATAAAATTTATAAATAAAATAATCTGAAACTCTAAGTCGTTTAGATAGATTAAAAACAAAATTGTTTATTATTAAATATTATAGATAATTCTAAATTTAAGGGGGAAAGAAAAATGGTAGAAGATAATGAAATCAAGGCACAAGTATCTCCATTTGCAATCAGAGAAGGAGAAATAAAAACCTTTGATGGAAAAGATGGGTATGTGTCAATGAATCAAATCGTACACAAGATAAACATCGGACATATTAATGAAATCCATTTTGCTATTTTAGACTTAGTCAATGAATTTGAAT
The DNA here is from genome assembly GCA_930982035.1 of uncultured Clostridium sp. Taxonomy (GTDB): domain Bacteria; phylum Bacillota; class Clostridia; order TANB77; family CAG-508; genus CAG-269. Next base: position 11,651 of record CAKNJL010000057.1, on the reverse strand, counting down.
TTATAACATCAAGACAATTATACCAAATGCTAGAAATAAAAGGAATTGACCCAAAGTCACAAGACAAACTAAATAATAAGTTAGACCAACTAGTAAAATCTAAAATTTTAACAAGATACTATTTCACTTCTGATGAAGGAAAAGGTATTTATAGAATATATTGCCTAGAAAAGATGGGAAAATATTTATTAAACTCTAAAGAAGTTGACTGTAAATGGCAACCATCTGATAATACAAAACCAGTACCAATGATTAAGAAAAGATTGGCTGGAAATCAAACTTTAATTGCATATTTAAGAAAAGTAAAAGCTTTTGACAGCTATATAGTAAAGCCAGCAATTACTGCAAAAGTTTCAGGAAAATTATTTAAAGCAAGCGGGGGAGCTGTTAAACTTACTAAAAACAATAAATCAATTCAATTTGTTTTTGAGGTTATCAGGAGAGAACAAGATTGGCAAAAAAAATTAGTCGAAAGAATGAGACTATATAAAGAATTTTATGAAAATTATGTTCCAGGCGACTCTGGATTTGCTACAATGCCACAATTAATATTAATATGTGAAGATGAAAAACATATGGCAGAAACATTTAAAGAAATTGTAAAAAATCAATTAGAAATTCCACAAATCAAATTATATTTTACAACTGATTTAAGACAAAACAAGGAAACATTAGAAGATACATTAGTAGATTTTAAATTAGTGGATGGAAAATATAAAATGGAAAATGTAGAATTAAAATTATTAGGAATGTAAAAAGAGAAAGATTTTGTCAACGGGGACGGAGATTTCGGTGTCAATGGGGACGGAGATTTTGACAACATTTTCAATGAAAATGTTGTCAAAATCTCCGTCCCCATTGACATCATATTCCTAGAATTGTTTTTGCACGTTTTACGTCATTACTTGTAGCATCTCTCACATTTTCTAATCCATATTTTAGTCCAAGTTTTGACCATTTATATTTACCAAGACTATGATAAGGTAAAATTTCTACCTTTTGAACATTATTCAAAGAAGAAATAAAATCTTTCAATCTCAATAAATCATTTTCATCATCAGTATAGCCAGGAACTAAAACCTGTCTAATCCAAACAGGGATATTATTATCACTTAAATATCTTGCAAATTCCAATTCTAATTTATTATCAAAACCAACTAAATCTTTACACTTTTCATTATCAATATGTTTGATGTCAAGAAGAACTAAATCTGTTAATGTAAGCAAATGCTTAATATCATCAGTAAGAGTAACCATTCCAGAGGTATCAATACAAGTATGGATTTTTTTCTTTTTTAATTTAGTAAATAATTCAATTAAAAATTTTACTTGTAAAAGAGGTTCACCTCCGGAAACAGTTACACCACCATTTGGGGTTATATAATTTTTATAATTTATAATTTTATTAAAAATTTCATCAAGAGATTTATAACTACCATTGTTCATATCCCAAGTGTCACGATTATGGCAATACTTACATTGTAAATGGCAACCTTGAAGAAATAAGACGAAGCGAATTCCTGGACCATCTACAGCTCCAAAAGTTTCTACCGAATGGACTTTTGCATAATATCTTAAATCTTTTTTGTCAGAATCAGTTATTTTATTTTCCATAATTAAATATATCCTTTCAATGTTAGATTTGGGACGGTCCTTGGAAAAAAGGGATTGAGGGACGGTCCTTGAATCCCTGTTTTTAAATAATAAGAAACAAATTTTAAAATATTAAAAAAACAGGGATTCAAGGACCGTCCCTCAATCCCTTTTTTCCAAGGACCGTCCCTTAATCCCTTCTGGGGCGTCCCTCAATCCCTAAATTTTTTCATGAATTGTTCTATTTATTACATCTAATTGTTGTTCACGTGTTAATTTAGTGAAGTTTACAGCATATCCAGATACTCTGATTGTTAATTGAGGATATTTTTCTGGATGTTCCATAGCATCTTCTAGTAAACTTCTATCAAAAACATTAACATTTATATGATGACCTGTTTGTTTGAAATATCCGTCTAGCATATTAACTAAGTTTGTTACTCTTGTTTCTTCGTCTTTTCCTAAAGTTTTTGGAGTTATTGAAAATGTATATGAGATTCCATCTTCAGCTGATTCAAATGGTAATTTTGCAATAGAGTTCATAACAGCTAATGCACCATTTGTATCTCTTCCATGTAGTGGATTTGCACCAGGTCCAAATGGAGCTCCCATTCTTCTTCCATCAGGTGTATTTCCTGTAGCTTTTCCATAAACTACATTTGATGTGATTGTAAGAATTGATAATGTGTGTTTAGAGTTTCTATAAGTTGGATATCTTCTTAGTTTATTTATAAATGTTTTTACTATATCAACTGCAATACTGTCAACTCTTTCATCATCATTACCAAATTTAGGAAAATCTCCTTCTATTTCATAATCAACAGCTAGTCCAGTTTCATCCCTGATAACTTTTACTTTTGCATATTTGATTGCTGAAAGTGAGTCTGCTACAACAGATAATCCAGCGATACCACATGCCATTGTTCTTATAATATCTTTGTCATGAAGAGCCATTTCAATTGCTTCATAACAATATTTGTCATGCATATAATGGATTGCATTTAAAGCTTTGATATAGATTTTTGCAACATAATCCATCATTTGATTAAATTTCTCCATAACATCATCATAATCCAAATATTCAGATGTAACTGGGGCAAATTTTGGTGTGACTTGTTTTCCAGACATTTCATCTCTACCACCATTGATAGCATATAATAGAGTTTTAGCTAAGTTTGCTCTTGCACCAAAGAATTGCATTTGTTTACCAATTTTCATTGGAGATACACAACAAGCGATTCCATAGTCATCTCCTAAAGTAATTCTCATTAAGTCATCGCTTTCATATTGGATAGATGATGTTTTTATAGATAAATCTGTTGTATATCTTTTAAATCCTTCTGGTAAGTTTACAGACCATAAAACAGTTAAGTTTGGCTCAGGAGCAGGTCCCAAATTTTCTAAAGTATGAAGAATTCTAAAAGAGTTTTTGGTAACTAAAGTTCTACCATCAATTCCCATACCACCAATACTTTCTGTTACCCATACAGGGTCACCACTGAATAATTCATTATATTCTGGTGTTCTCAAGAAACGTACTAATCTTAATTTCATTACAAAATGATCCATAATTTCTTGTACTTCTTCTTCTGTAATTGAACCGTTTTCTAAATCTCTTTCGAAATAGATGTCTAAGAAAGTTGAGGTCCTACCAAGACTCATAGCTGCACCATCTTGAGATTTTACAGCACCTAAATATCCGAAATATAACCATTGTACTGCTTCTTTACTATTGCTTGCAGGTTTAGAAATATCAAAACCATATTTTAAAGCCATTGCTTTTAACTCACCTAAAGCTTTAATTTGATCACTAATTTCTTCTCTTTCACGAATAACTTCTTCAGTCAAACAATCAACATTTAATATATCTAAATCTTTTTTCTTTTCTTCAATTAGTACATCAACACCATAAAGTGCTACTCTTCTATAATCACCAATAATTCTTCCTCTACCATATCCATCAGGTAATCCTGTAATTAAATGTGAACTTCTAGCAGCTCTGATATCTGGAGTGTACACACTAAATACACCATCATTATGTGTTTTTCTGTATTTATGGAAAATCTCTTCTACTTCATCATCTACTTTTCTGTCATAAGCTTGACAAGCTTTTTCTACAATACGAATTCCCCCAAAAGGCATAATAGCTCTTTTTAAAGGAGCGTCTGTTTGAAGTCCTACAATTTCTTCTAAATCTTTATCAATATATCCAGGTTCATAAGCATTTACACTTGAAATTGTTTTTGTATCAATATCAAGTACACCGCCTTTAGAATCTTTTTCTTTTTTGTAAAGTTCTAATACCTCATCCCATAATTTCTTTGTTTTTTCAGTTGGGCCAACCAAAAAAGTTGAATCACCCTCATAAGGTGTATAATTTCTTTGAATGAAATCTCTTACATTAATTTCACTTTGCCAATCACCTTTTTCAAATCCATTCCATTGTTCAAATTTCATAATATTTATAAACCTCCTATCTCAATATTATAAATGGTTTTTATTATTGAAACCACTTATTAATTTAGTTATTTTACTTTAGTAAGTATTTGTAATAATAACTTTTTTCTTAATTATTATTACCATTTTGACCACATAATATAATAACAAATCATTGGGGACGTGTCAAATTGAACATTTTTTGTCCAAAAGTGACAGGTCTCAACTCTAATATAATGTTGAAAATGGCCAATCGTACAAAAATGGAACGAAAAGGACAAATCTTAAAAAATTATTAAATTTTTAAATTGAGGTCTGTCCCTTTTGAACAAAAAATGTTCAATTTGACACGTCCCTACTGATGAATTTATGATATTAATAAAGTAGTAAAAAGTCTGTTGCAAAAGCAACAAAAAAACCAATATTTTTAATATTGGTTTTTGGATAAAATATTAAGAAAGTTATACTGAATTTTAATATATAAAAACACATTGAACACAATTTTACTAGCGTAAAATTTGGCGCCGAACAATGACGCGGGCTTTGAAATGTTGTGAACAGAAAAAAATGTTTAAGAAAGCCCGCTATTGTTCTATTCAGCTTCAGCTATAATTTTTGCGATTTTGTATATTAATCTTTGTTTATGTGCAGGGCAACTACTTAGTAAATCAGAAAATTCTTTGGTTAAATAATTTTCTGATTCACTAGAAGTACCACTTAAGATATATCCTTCTGATACATCTAGCAAATTACAAAGCTGTGTTAATCTTTTTAAATTAATATGAGAATTACCTCTTTCAACTCTGCTTAAGAATGCGACAGATACGTCTATTTTTTCAGATAGTTCTTCTTGTGTGTAGTTTTTTGCAAGTCTTGCTTGTTTGATTCTTTGACCGATAATATTATAATCTAATGCCATTTTTATCACCTTCCTAATTTTATATTAAATTACAAAACAATGTAAAGTATATTTTTACTAAACAGTCCATGATGATAATATACAATAATTAGGGTAAAAAGTCAAGGCTTTTTTGTAGGAATTATTATTCTAATATTTAATATAATAATTATATGTACATGTATAAAGCTATATAAAAAATTAAGGAAAATAGAGAAAATGTGAAGTTAAACGAGAAAAAATCATAAAAAAAGGAAAATATAAATACAAATTATTAATAATTTTGCATTTTTTGACTAAAATTATGTATACTATATTTGAAAAAGGTCAAAATATATAGTATAATAAGGTCTAGTCGCGTAAAAAAACATAAAGGAGAGTGAATTTTATTTTAAAAAAGAAACTAAAATATTATACAAAAGAGTTTCTAAAATTTTTTAACATTACAATTATAGCTTTTGGTTTTATAATCGCGATTATATTAATAAAATATAAACCAATGTATAAAGTAAGTGTTTCTGGTGAAGAGTTGGGATATGTAGAAAATAAAGAAGCATTAGATAAAACAGTAAAAGAAGAAATAATAGAAGAAACAACTAAAAACATAGATGAAATAACATTTAATCAAGAACCAGAATATGAGTTAAAATTAGTTAATAGAACTGAAAATACAGAGGAAAATAAATTAGTAGAAGAATTAAAAGAAGAAGTTACAGTAACATATAAATATTATGAAATAGCAGTGAACAATACTGTCATTGAAAAAGTAGACACTAGTGAAGAAGCAGAACAATTAGTAAATCAAGTAAAAGAGGAAAATAACGAGAATGCAATTAATTTAAGCATAGTTGAAAAATATACTCAAAATGAGGAAGAAGTAAGTACATCAGAACTAGAAGTGGCCAAAACTAATGTTGAACAGACAGTAGAGACAAAAGTAGAAGAAATCAAACAACAAGAATATATAGATTCATTACCAAGTATAAATGGAATTAAGTTAGCAGTTACGCCTATTGAAGGTAGAATAACTTCAAGATATGGAGTGAGTAGTAGAATAAGAAAGTCAACACATACAGGATTGGATATAGCAGCTGTAACAGGAACTGATATAAAAGTAGTGGCAGATGGTACAGTAATATTAGCAAGCTATAATGGTTCTTATGGAAATTTAGTTAAGGTAGACCATGGAAATGGTGTTGAAACATGGTATGCTCATACTAGTAAAATGCTTGTAAAAGCAGGGGACATTGTAAAAGCAGGAGATGTAATAGCAAAAGTTGGTTCAACAGGAAATTCAACAGGACCGCATTTACATTTGGAAATAAGAATAAATGGAGAACATGTAGACCCACAGGATTATTTATATAATAACTAAATATAGATTGTATTCAATCATAAGTATAAGAGGTAAAATAGCAGGAAAAGATTCTTGCTATTTTTATATATATAAGAAAGGTAGAATGTGTTTCTTATTTTTTCAAATATAACAAAAATAAAATAAACACAAATTGAAGATAATCAAACATTACATATTGACAATTTTTCCTAATAATATATAATGTAGTTGGATAAAATAACCTATAAGGAGGCGATTCAATGAGCGAAAATGTAACTGACGAAAAAGAAATTGAGAAAATGATTAATGACTTAGTAGAAAAGGCAAAAGTAGCATCTCAAGAATATTTAAAACTAGACCAAGAAACAGTAAACAACATAACAAAGGCAATGGCAATGGCAGGTCTTGAAAATCACATGAGACTAGCAAAAATGGCAGTAGAAGAAACTAAAAGAGGTATATATGAAGACAAAATCACAAAGAACATGTTTGCGACAGAATATATATATCATAGTATAAAATATGAAAAAACAGTTGGAATAATAGATGAAAATATAGAAGAGGACTATGTTGAAATAGCAGAACCTGTTGGAATAATAGCAGGAGTAACACCTGTTACAAATCCAACATCAACGACAATGTTCAAATCAATCATATCAGCAAAAACAAGAAATGTTATAATATTTGGATTTCACCCATCTGCACAAAAATGTAGTGTAGAAGCAGCAAAAATATTAAGAGAAGCAGCCATAAAAGCAGGTGCACCAGAAAATTGTATATTATGGATTGAAAAACCAAGTATTACAGCAACAAGATTATTAATGAATCATCCAGATGTTAACCTAATTTTGGCAACAGGTGGTACTGGAATGGTAAAAAGTGCATATTCATGCGGAAAACCAGCATTAGGTGTAGGCCCTGGAAATGTACCATGCTATATTGACAAAACAGCAAAATTGGAAACATCAGTAAATGACTTAGTTATGTCAAAAGCATTTGACAATGGTATGATTTGTGCATCAGAACAAGCAGTAATCGTTGATGAAGAAATTCATGACAGATTTGAAGAATTAATGAAACAAGCAGGTTGCTATTTTGTAAATGAAGAAGAAAAACAAAAATTAGCAAATAGCATGTTTGACAGACTAGAAAATGGTGATTATAAATTAAAATCACATGTACCAGGACAATATCCTCATACAATAGCAAAAGAAGCAGGATTTGAAGTCCCAGAAGATACAAAAGTACTAGTAGTATATGAAGAGGGGATTGGCAAAGACTATCCATTTTCAAAAGAAAAGTTAAGTCCAGTCTTAACATATTATATTGTAAAAAATGAAGATGAAGGAATTAATATAGCAGAAAGATTGTTAGAATTTGGAGGATTAGGACATTCAGCAGTTATCCATTCAGAAAACAAAGATACTATTTTGAAATTTTCTGAAACAATGAAAGCTGGAAGAATCATTGTAAACTCTCCATCAACACATGGAGCAATTGGTGATATATATAATACAAATATGCCATCACTAACATTAGGATGTGGTTCATTTGGAGGAAATTCAACAACAGCAAATGTATCATCAGTAAACTTAATAAATATAAAAAGAGTTGCCAATAGGAGGGTTAATATGCAATGGTTTAAAGTTCCAGAAAAAATATATTTTGAAGCAGGTTCAATAGCATATTTGGAAAAAATGCCAAATATAGAAAGAGCATTTATTGTAACAGATGAAGGAATGGTAAAATTAGGATATGTAGATAAAATACTATATCATCTAAGAAACAGACAACATTATGTACATTCAGAGATATTTAGTGAAGTTGAGTCAGATCCATCATTTGATACAATAATGAATGGTGTAGAAGCAATGAAAAACTTCAAACCTGATGTTATAATAGCATTAGGAGGAGGAAGCCCTATTGATGCTGCAAAAGGAATGTGGCTATTTTACGAACATCCAGAAGCAGATCCAGAAGGACTAAAATTGAAGTTTATGGATATAAGAAAACGTACCTATAAATTTCCAAAACTAGGAACAAAATGTCAAATGGTAGCAATACCAACAACATCAGGTACAGGTTCAGAAGTAACTTCATTTGCAGTTATAACTGATAAGGAGAAAAACAAAAAATATCCACTAGCAGATTATGAATTAACACCAGATGTTGCAATTGTAGACCCAGATTTAGTAATGAGTTTGCCAAAATCAGTTACAGCAGATACTGGTATGGATGTGCTAACACATGCTTTAGAAGCTTATGTTTCTAATATGGCATCAGATTATACAGATGGATTAGCAGAAAAAGCAGTAGAGATAGTATTTGAATATTTAGAAAAAGCATATGATGATGGAACAAATAAATTAGCACGTGAAAAAATGCACAATGCAAGTACAATAGCAGGTATGGCATTTACAAATGCGTTTTTAGGTGTAAACCATTCAATTGCCCATAAGATAGGTGCTGAATTTCATTTGCCACACGGAAGAATAAATGCTATTTTGTTACCTTATGTTGTAAGATATAATAGTACAAAGCCAACAAAATTTGTTTCATTTCCTAAATATGAATACTTTATAGCAGATAAAAAATACTATGAAATGGCTAAGAAAGTGGGATTAAAAGCAGATAATGTAGAAGAAGGAATAAATAGTTTGATTGAAAAAATAAAAGAAATGAATGAACATATGAATATTCCAAAATCATTTAAAGATGCAGGAATAGATGAAAATGAATTTTTATCAAAAGTAGATATGTTAGCTGACAGAGCATTTGAAGACCAATGTACAACTGCAAATCCAAGAGTGCCATTAGTATCTGAAATAAAGCAAATACTATTAGATAGTTATTATGGAAAATAAAAAGGGGTTGCTGATGTAGAAAAGCTTAATTTTTCTATGTCAGCAATTGTTATAACAAAAAAATAACTCTATAAGTAATTAATATATAATTCATGAAAGTGAAATATAAATCATTAAGAGTTTAGAAAGGATGATTGTAAATATGGGAATAAAAGATTTAGGTAGAAATTTTCAAGAAAAATTTTTTGGAAATAAAAAAGAAAGTGAAGTTGAAGAAAAAAGACCAGAAGAATTAGTTCAAGAAGAAGTAATTGATCCAATACAAAATAAAGATTTAACAATACAACAGCAAGCAGATAAAATTATAAAGATATTGAAAGAAAATCCAGAATATTTAAGCGAAATAGTAGAAAAAGTAGCAGAATCTGATGCGATTTCACAAGAAGCAGTAGATAGAGCTACTATAAAAGCAACAGACTCACCTGAGGTTCCAGATGATGTAGCAAAAGCACTAGCAGAACAAGCATCAGATAAACCAACTTTACATGTATTAAAAGAAACAACAATGTCAGTATCACAAAGAGTGAAATTAAATGCTACTATAGATGATGAAAAAACTAAAGAAGAAGCAGATTGTACAGCATTTAGAAAAATATATAATAATTTAAAAACATTAGGAGATTTAAAGGCTCTGCCAGAAAAGGTAGAAGAAATAACATTAGGAGAGATTCAAAGGACAGAGAGAACAGATAACGAATTATATAAACTAATCGCTAAAAATTTTGCCATTATGTATCATGAACTTAATGGAGCAATGAATATATATCCAATGGAAAAAATAATTCCGCTAGATGAAATGATGAAAGAAAAAATGCCTCAAAGAATAGAAGAAGAATATACTGATTTACTAGATGATGATGAAGAAAATAAGTTTGATATAGAAAGTGTTACAAATATATTTTTAGAGAGAATAGCTAAAGAATCTAGTGAAGAAGCAAGTAGATTAGGTAGTTCAATTGAATTGTTTGCACCAACAGATTTAGGAGAACTTTCAGAAAAAGAAATTGAAAGATATTTAGACTATTTAAATAAATATAATCCATGTTTAACAGCATTAGAAAGAGGAAATATAAAGGATAGATTGCAAAGAAAAGAACATGATGAATATAGTGTAGAACAATTTATAGAAGGAATAAGAGATTTACCAGAAAATCAGGGAAAAAGATACCTTTCTATATTAGCTCAGTTAAGTCCAAAAGAAATGGATACTGTTGTACAATGTATAGAATCAGGACTTGTAGATTCTCTAAGTAAGAAAAGAGCAAAAGAAAGAACAAAATATTTAGAAACAATAAATAAATCTGTTATACAAAGAGAAATTAATAAAAGTGAATCAAAAAGAAAGTATGGTGAAGATATAAAAGGAAGTGAAGAAACTACTTTAGTAGATTCAAAAGAAAAATTACAAGATTCAGAAGGTCATCTACAAATACAAGGACAAAATCCTACAAGTCCAGGAGAAGATGACGAATGGACATTATAAATAAATATTAGTTATATGCTAAAATATTAAATTAAAAAATAATATAAATATTTTTAATATGCAATATAAAGTAAAAACACGAAATTCGTTTTCAAAAATGTGCATTTCATATATTAAAATAATTATCTTTATATTAATTCATAAAAAAAACACAATTCTAATATTTTTTGGAAACAATAAATAGATAATATATGCATATACTAAAGAGGAAGAAAAAGAAATATCATATAAGGAGTAGTGATGTGATATGAAAAAAAGTAAGGGAAAAGAATTAGGGATTGTGGAAATGAAAAACTTTTTAAGTTATGATGAAAAAATAGAGGAAAAAACAAGCACATTTGAAAAAATAATGACAATATATGAAATGGCAATAGAAGAACTAGAGACAAAAATAAATATTTTACAAAAAGAATTCAAAGTATTTTATAATTATGATTTGATAGATCATGTAAACACAAGAGTAAAAGAACCAACCAGTATTTTAAACAAAATGAACAAAAAAGGCTATGACCTTACATACAAAGAAATGATAGAAAACATCAATGATATAGCAGGAGTAAGAATAATATGCCAATTAAAAGATGATATATTTAAAATAAGAAATTTAATAGAAAAAGTGCCAGGAATAAATATAGAACAGGAAAAAGACTATGTTAATTATCCAAAAGAAAGTGGATATTCTAGTTATCATATGATAGTAGAAGTTCCAGTTACTTTATCTAAACAAATAATATATGTAAAAGTAGAAATACAAATAAGAACATTAGCAATGGATTTTTGGGCTAGTTTAGAACATAAGATGAAATATAAAAGTGAAAAAGAAGTAGACAAGAAAACATCAAAAGAATTAGTAAACTATGCAAAAATCGTAAACAAATTAGACAGTAAAATTATGTTGTTAAATTAAAGACAGTTCGAGCTAGGTTAGTTTTTGTCAATGGGTGTCAATGGGGACGGAGATTTCGGTGTCAATGGGGACGGAGATTTTTGTCAATGGGGACGGAGATTTTGACAACATTTTCATTGAAAATGTTGTCAAAA
>CAKNJL010000056.1 GCA_930982035.1 uncultured Clostridium sp. | reverse complement strand
CGTCTATTAATTGTATTTTTTTATTTCTAAGAATTTATGGTTTTCATAGTAGTAGGAGTAACAATTGCGACATTAATGGGAGATAATGGACTGTTGGAAAAAGCACAGCAGGCAAAGGAAGAAAATGAAGAGGCATCTGATAGAGAGTTGATAGCTATGGCTGTGTTAGAAGCACAAATAGGAAAAAATGGCTATCAGGACTTAAATTCAAATAGTTTACAAGAAGCTATAGATAATCAATTTCAAGGAAGAAATATAGTAGTGTCAGATAATGGAGATGATACATTTACAGTAAGTTGTTTAGATACATTAAAAGATTATAAAGTTACATCTAATGGAATAGAAGATGGGGTAGATTGGAACGAAGCAATGGTAAATGCAGTAGCTCCAGAAAGTCAAGATGAAGCAAGAAATGAAGGAGTAATAGCAATAGGAACAGATGGAAGAACAGTGGATATGGATTTATGGGCATATTCTTATGATACATTAACAGGGGGATATTGCTTAAATAGTGAAGATGTTTTAGATAATGAAGAAAATGGTGGAGATAATTCAACTAAAGTTAATAAAGCTGGATATTTAGGTCAAATAAAAGAAGGAAAAATAATTGGTAGTGTACCGATGTATATAAAAAAGGGAAATGATGGTTGGATAGCAGTAACCAGTTTATATAAAACATTTCAAGTAAATGTAGAAAATAATTCGGATATGGCAGATTTAATATATCCTCCTACTATTCCTAATACAGTAAAAAATTTAATGACAACTTTTGCTTATTCTAATATAAGAAGTATGCTTCAAATTCCTAGCAGAGTTACGAATATGGTATCAAGTTTTTACTCATGTTCAAAGTTAATAGAAACTTTTAATATCCCCGGAAGTGTACAAACAATGGATTATTGTTTTAACGAATGTACTCTATTGGAAAGTACACCTGAAATTTCATATGGGGTAATTAGTATGAATTCTACATTTTCAGGATGTTCAAGACTTATAAGCGTAAAAACACTTCCAGACAGTATAAAATATATGGAAGCAACATTTAGAAATTGTATTTTACTAGAAAATATGACAAATTTACCACAAAATGTTGAAAATCTTGATAGCACTTTTGAGGGATGTAGTTTATTAAAAAATGGACCTTTAGTAATACCGAATAGCGTAATAAGTATGATATGTACATTTATGAATTGTTCAAATTTACAGGGAAGTATGGAAATTAATGCTAATATAGAAAAGGATGCTACTTTTGATGGGACACACACGTATTATTATATGTGTTTTGCAGGAGCTACTACAAAAAACGATATAAAATTAATTATTAGAGGAAATTGCAAAGCAATAAATGAAATAATAGCAACAAAAAATTCTAATTCTAATATAGAATTAGGGTTATAGTTATAGTACAGTACTAGATGGCTTGAATCTTGCTACTAGTCAGCTATAAAAACAAATTATGCATAAAATAATAAAAATAGAAATCGATAATCTACAGAATATTACAAAAGCTATAACAGTATTGAAATACTACTGTTAACACTAGCGCGTAATCAAAATTAGAAACTATTAGAAGGCATAGATAATAAAAATGTATATCATCTACATATACAAGAAAAATTAGAATTTTATGGAGAAAATAAGTATTTAGAAACATAATAAAACTTTGATGAATTAATGAGTGTTAAAATCTAACTGTGTAGATTCTGAATTTATATATTTGAAAATAGACATTTCAAAAAGAAGTGTCTATTTTTTATGAATTTTAGTTTAAAATTAGTTTTTATATTATTTTTAAAAATTTTTTCCAACTTTTTTATTTTTTAATCGTGTAATAGATGTCGAAGATTCAAAAGAGTAAAAAAATTGAAAGGAATGATATAAAAAATGGAAAAGATAAAAGGCTTATCAGATAAAGAAGTAGAAGAACAAATACAAAAAGGAAATGTGAATAAACTTCCAAAAGACAATTTAAAATCAAATTGGAAAATTATAGCTGACAATGTATTTACATTATTCAATTTATATAACTTAATTATTGCGATTGCATTAATTTCAGTAAAAGCATATACAAATGTATTCTTTTTTGCAATTATCGTAGTAAATGTTTTAATTGGTATTATACAAGAAATACATGGAAAAAATCTAGTAAAAAAATTATCAATCCTAAATACAGCAAAAGCAACAGTTATTAGAAAAGGAAGACAGAAAAAAATAGATGTAGAAGAAATTGTATTAGGAGATACAATTGTTCTAGCACAAGGAGACCAAATTCCATCAGATGCACAAATAATCAGTGGAGAAATAGAAGTTAATGAAGCTTTACTAACAGGGGAATCAGACTTAATCTTAAAAAGTGAAAAAGACACATTACTTTCAGGAAGTTATGTTGTTAGTGGAAGATGTTATGCAAAAATAGTAAAAGTAGGAGAAAACAATTTTGCCAATAGAATTATCAGTTCAGCAAAAAAACAAAAATCTAACAATTCAGAATTGATTAATTCTATGAAAAAAGTAACAAGATTTACAAGCTTTGTAATTATTCCATTTGGAATTATTCTATTCATACAAGCATATACTACAAGACAAACAGATATTACACAATCTGTTATCGCAACATCGGCAGCACTACTCGGAATGTTACCAAAGGGATTAGTCCTATTAATTACGATTTCATTAGAATCAGGTGTTATCAAATTAGCAAAAAAACAAGTACTTGTACAAGAATTATATAGTATAGAATCTTTAGCACATATAGATACCATATGTTTAGATAAAACTGGAACAATCACAACTGGAAAAATGAAAGTATCAGAAGTGACAATGTATAATGAAGGAATTTTACCAAAAACGTTTAATGAAATGATGATAGCATTTGTAAATGGTATGGAAGATAATAATGCGACATTTAAAGCAATGAAGAAGTATTTTAAAGGAGATACTGTATATAACACCATAGAAAAAATACCATTTTCATCAGAGAGAAAGTGGAGTGCTATCTCTTTTGAAAATATGGGAACAGTTGTTATGGGGGCACCAGAGAGACTATTTGAAAAAAGTAATGCACAAATGCCAGAAAAAATCACAGATTTACAAAAAAGAGGAAAAAGAGTTATAGGAATTGCATATACAAACAAGGTCCTTCGAGAACCAGAATTACCAGAGTTAGAAGTGGTTGCATCTATCATATTAGAAGATCCATTGAGAAGAAATGCAAAAGAAATGTTAGGATATTTTAAAAAGCAAGGAGTCGAAGTAAAAATCATTTCAGGAGACAATTCTCTTACTGTATCTAATATAGCAAAAACTGCGGGGCTTGAAAATTATGATTCTTACATAGATTTATCAACGATAAAAAGTGATGATGAAATAGCAGGATTAGTAGATAAATACAGTATTTTTGCAAGAGTATTACCACATCAAAAAAGTATTATTGTAAAAGCATTACAAGAAAAAGGACATAAGGTAGCCATGACAGGAGATGGAGTTAATGATGTCATTGCACTTCGTGAGGCAGATTGTAGTATCACACTCCCAGATGCAACAGATAGCGCAAAACAAGTATCTCAAATTGTACTTTTAAATTCAGATTTTAGTGTGTTAAAAGATGTATTAATGGAAGGAAGGAGAGTTGTTAATAACATTACAAATGTTGCAAGAATATTTTTCATTAAAACCATATATTCTGTGCTATTATCTGTATTTTGTATATTAACCAATATGGAATTCCCATTTATACCAATACAGATTACATTAATTGACTTAGTAATTGAAGCATATACTTCTTTCTTTATATCTTTTGAAAGAAATGAAAAACAAATAAGAGGAACATTTTTAAAGACAGCTTTAACAAATGCACTCCCATTTGCTATTGTGATTATGCTAAATATCGTTATTTTAACAGTTTTAGGAAATGGTATGGGAATAGAACAAAATGTGTTAACTACAATGATGTATTTATTAATTGGATTTGTAAGTATATTAGCAGTTCAAGAAGTTTGTATGCCATTTGATAAAGTTCATGCATTTTTATTTGGAACGACAGCTATTGGATTTTATGTAGCAGTATATCTATTTAAAAATCTTTTAAAATTATCACCATTAACAGGTGAACAAATAGGAATAATTGTGATATTAGCAATTATTAGTTATGTGATTATCTTGATAAAAAGAAAGATGTATAAAAACTTTGTAATAGAAAATTCTTAGAACAAAACAACATTCTTGTATAGGGAAAATCGCTTTTTCCTATACAAGAGCAATAGCGGTTATTGTTCCTCAGTAGTATTTATCAAATAACTTTCATAAGGAATATTACCAGTTAGAACATCATTATAGAAATTTTGTTTCCAATCAATATATTTGATACTTTCATTTAACTCATTAATTTTATCGATTAAAAGTTCTCTTTGAATAGCAAGCATTTCTTTTCTTTGTGGAATAGAAGATTTACCTTTAGATAAAAGTAAATGGAGTTTCAAATGATTATATTGATAATTATAAGTATCTGTGTTAAGATAAATCCGTAAAGATAGCAAATTTAAAGGAGAGTGTATATGTTAGAAATAAGACAAGAAAATAAAAATGATTATGACGAGGTATATAAGCTAATAAGAACAGCATTTGAAACAGCTGAGCATAGTGATGGGAATGAACAAGATTTAGTAGTCGCTTTAAGAAATAGTGATAGCTTTATTCCAGAATTATCTTTAGTAGCGGTTAAAGATAACAAAGTTGTAGGACATATTTTATTTACAAAAATAAAAATAGGAAATCATGAAGAATTAGCCTTGGCACCACTTGCCGTATTACCAGAATATCAAAAACAAGGAATAGGAAGTAAATTAATAGAAGAGGGGCATAAAATTGCTAAAAAGCTAGGATATGATTATTCCATTGTTTTAGGAAGTGAAAAATATTATCCAAAGTTTGGATATATTCCAGCAATACAATATGGAATACAAGCACCTTTTGAGGTATCTAATGAAAATTTTATGGCTGTCAAATTGAATGATACAGATACAGAAATAAAAGGTGTTGTTCAATATGCAAAAGAATTTGGAATATAAGAAGTTTTTATATACAGAAAAATTCAAATATGCTTAAGATATAAGTTAATAAAGCAAGGGGAAATTCATGACTAGGGAGGATGAGATAAAAAATGCAAAAAATTCTAATTGTTGAAGATGATAAAAAATTAAGACAAGAACTAGAAACATTTTTAAACAAAAATGGATTTATGGCAAAAGGACTAGAGAAATTTGATAATACTATCCAAGACATAATAGATGAAAAAGCAGATTTAGTACTATTAGATATCAATTTGCCATATATGGATGGAGAATTTGTATGTAAAGAAGTAAGAAAACTATCAAATGTACCAATTATTATGGTAACAAGTAGAGATAATGAAATCGATGAATTAATGAGTCTAAATTATGGGGCAGATCAATATGTTACAAAACCATATAATTTACAAATATTACTTGCAAAAATAACAGGATTGCTAAAAAGAAACCAGAATTCAGGAAGAAATCCAGAAAAAATTGACTGCAATGGATTTGTATTAAATATAGCAGAAAGAGTCATAGAAAAAGATGATCAAAAGATAGATTTAACGAAAAATGAATATAGCATTTTATATTATTTAAGTATGCATAAAGAAAAAGTAGTATCAAGAGATGAGATTATGGATTACCTATGGGAAAGTGAAGAATTTATTGATGATAATACATTAAATGTTAATATAAAAAGACTAAGGACCAAATTAGAAGAATTAGGTTTAAAGGATAGAATAGAAACCAAAAGAGGACAGGGGTATTTGTTAAAATGAAATTTAAAGATTTTATAAAAGATAAAATATTATTAATTGTATCAGTTATATTGGCATTAATCAGTATAGAAATATTACTATTGGCATATAATATTGGAATTATTGTAAAAATATATATTGCTACTATTATTATTGTTGTTGTATCTATATCTATATTGATTGAATATAAAAGGAAACAGCACTTTTATATTCAATTAAAAGCCAATATGGACGAATTAAATGAAAAGTATTTAATTTCTGAAATTATAAAAACACCTAGCTTTATAGAAGGAAAAATCTTAAAAGAAACTATTCAAGATACAGGAAAATCTATGCTTGAAAATGTGAATTATTACAAAAATATTCAAGAAGAATATAAAGAATATATAGAGTTATGGATTCATGAAGTAAAAATACCAATTGCAGCAAGTAAGATGATTATTGAAAATCATAAAAATGAGATAACAAAAAGTATAGATGAGGAATTGGATAAAGTAGAAAACTATACAGAGCAAGCATTATATTATGCTAGAAGTAATGCAGTAGAAAAAGACTACATTATTACCAAAACAAATTTAAAAGAAATTGTAAATTCTGCTATATTGAAAAATAAAAGTACTTTATTAAATGAAAGAGTTACCCTAGAATTAAAAGATTTAGAATATGAAGTTTATACAGATAGTAAATGGGCAACATTTATTATTAATCAAGTTATACAAAATGCGATTAAGTATTCAAAAGAAGAGGATAGGAAAATAAAAATATATGCAAAAGAGAAAAGCGATAAAGTTATTTTATATATAAAAGATAATGGAATTGGTATTAAACAAGGAGAAATTACAAGAGTTTTTGAAAGGGGTTTTACAGGAGAAAATGGTAGAAAAATAGGACAGAAGTCAACAGGTATTGGTTTATATTTATGTAAAAAATTATGTGATAAACTACGTCTTGGAATAGAATTAAATTCTAAAAAAGATGAAGGAACAGAAGTAAGAATTGTTTTTCCTAAAAATAGTTATATCAATTTAAATTAGAAAAATATAAATAAAAATAATTCATTTTATACAAATTAAAGTATAGAATAATTCTTTTTTTTATGATATTATGAATGAAAAATTGATAAAGTTTATGAACATATGACTTAGAAGAAAGTAGAGGAGAATATGATGATTGAAATTATATTTGAGAAAGAAAAAAATAGAGCAATAGCACTTGATGACACAACACAAATAGGAGAATGTGATTTTTTTGAAACAAAAGACTGTTGGAATATAACACATACAGAAGTAAATAGTAATTATCAAGGACAAGGTATTGCAAGAAAATTGGTAGAATGTATTATTGAAAATGCTAAAAAAGAAGATAGAAAGCTTATTGCAGAATGTTCTTATGCTAAAAAAGTGCTTGAAAAACATGGAGGAATTTAACTTATCAATAAAATTAAATAAATTTTGATAAAATGATTGACAAAGCCATAAATATATCATATAATACAAACAACAGTTTGATAACATTATAAGAACAAACATCTGGATAAACTGAATTTTATAAAGGATGTGGTTTTATGGAAGAAAAGAAAAATGAAATCATTTTATTTGAAAACCAAGGAGTAAAATTAGAAGTAAACTTAAAAGATGAAACAGTGTGGCTTACACAAGCACAAATGTCAGAATTGTTTAAAAAAGCAAAATCTACAATTAATGAGCATATTAGGAATATTTATAAAGAAGGAGAACTAAAAGAAGAAGAAACGATGACTAAATTCGGAATTTCCGAATTTGCTGATAAACCTACTAACTATTATAATCTAGATATGATTATATCTGTTGGTTATCGAGTAAAATCTCAAGAAGGAATTATTTTCAGAAAATGGGCAACAAAAATTCTAAAAGACTATATGTTAAAAGGATATGCAGTCAATCAAAAAAGATTAGAATATTTAGAAAAAACAATAAAATTAATTGATATTGCAAATCGTATGGAAGACAGGTTAGAAAACAATGATGCAAAAGAAATCTTAAAAGTCATTGGAGATTATTCAAAAGCATTAGATTTACTAGATGATTATGACCATAGAACTTTAAAGAAGATTAAAGGAAATATAGATGAAAGAAAGATTGAGTATCAAGATTGTATTGAAGTTATAAACAAACTTAGATTTAATGAAGAAAGTACATTATTTGCAGTAGAAAGAGACAAAGGTTTAGAATCTATTATTAGAAATATTTATCAAAGCTTTGCAGGACAAGACATATATAAAAGTATAGAAGAAAAGGCAGCTAATTTCTTATATTTAATTGTTAAAAACCATGTCTTTGCAGATGGAAATAAAAGAATAGCAGCTACACTATTTATCTATTTTCTAAACTTTTACGGAATTTTATATAGAGATGGAAGACAAACAATTGATAACAATACATTAACAGCTTTAACTTTATTAATAGCAGAGTCTAACCCAAAAGAAAAAGAAGTATTAACTGATTTAGTAATGAATTTTTTGAATACTGACTAAAATGTCCAATTGGGGACGTTTCTGTTTTGGACATTTTTAATTGAGAAAGAAATAAAGGAGAATAGTGTAATGTTAGAAAAAGACGAATTAATAAAACAGGCAGAAGGTGCAATTGCTTGGATTAAAGAATATGTAAAACAAATTGGAGCAAAAGGAGTTGTTGTTGGAAATAGTGGAGGAAAGGATTCAGCAACTGTAATTGCTATGGCAACAAAAGCATTAGGAAAAGAAAATGTAGTTACTGTATCTATGCCATGCCATTCTATTTTTCATGATTTTGAAGATGCTAAGCTAGTAGCAGATACTTTTGGTGTAAAATTTTTAAAAGTAGATTTGACAGATACATATAATGAATTAGAAAAAGCAATTCATATTTCAATAGGGCAAGACCCACTAAAAGAGGAAGTCTTTCCAATAAAGGAATTATCAAAAGAAGCAACCATTAATATAAAACCAAGATTAAGAATGACCACATTATATGGAAAAGAATTTTAGTTCCAGTTTATACTTTTGAAAGAAAAAATTTTTTGAAAGATGGAAAATAAGGAGAAAAGATAAAATGGCGAATTTTGAAGATTTTATAAAAATAGATATTAGAGTAGGAACAATTCTAAAAGCAGAAGAATTCAAAAAAGCAAAAAAACCAGCATATAAATTAGAAATTGATTTTGGAGAAAAAATAGGATTAAAAAAATCATCAGCACAAATTACGGATTTATATACTCCAGAAGAATTAATAGGAAAGCAAATATTGGCAGTAGTTAATTTTCCTCAAAAACAAATTGCAGATTTTATATCAGAAGTACTTGTTTTAGGAACATATAGTAAGGATGGTGTGATATTAATTACACCAGACAAAATGGCAACAAATGGAGATAAACTTGGGTAAGAAAAAGGAGATATAAATGATTGAAAAACTAAATAAAAAAGATATTAATCAAATTATGAATATTTGGCTAAAGGAAAATAAAAGTACACATTATTATATTCCTGAAGAATATTGGGATAATCATTTTGAAGATGTAAAAAAGGAAATCTTAAAGGCAAAAATATATGTCTATAAGGAGAAAGAAGAAATATGTGGATTTATAGGTCTTTCTAGTACATATATAGCAGGAATATTCGTTAAAAAGGAAAACCAATCTATGGGAATAGGAAGTAAATTAATAGAATATTGTAAATCAAAATATCCAGAACTAATGTTAAAAGTATATGTAAAAAACAAAAGAGCAGTTGCATTTTATGAAAGAAAAGAATTTAAAATTATAGAAGAAGAAATAGATGAAGAAACAAATGAAAAAGAATATGTCATGATATGGAAAAAATAATATATTACTTAAGGTAAATGAAAAAACGCAATCTAATAATCTGAATTTAGAAGTAATAAAATTGAAGCAAAGATAATAAAATGAAATTTAGGAGGAATTAAATATGGAAAAGAAAAAATTAAATATTATTGTAGAAAATTGTCCACAAAACCATAAATGTCCAGCAGTAAAAGTGTGCCCAGTAGGAGCATTAAGTCAAGATGGATTTCAAGCACCAAAAATTGATTATGAAAAATGTATTAGTTGTGGAAAATGTTCAGATTTTTGTCCAAAGCATGCATTAGTTTTAAAATAAAAATTCCAAATTAAAAAAAGAAATAAATGAATTAATTTTCGCTTATTTCTTTTTTTGTATAAATAGTATAAGCACAAGAAAGTAAAACAGATTTTAACAAATATTTACGGTCATTTGTAGAATAATTATCGATGAAATCTGTTTTTTCAAAAACACAATCTAAAGCTTTTTCAAATAACTTACAAAAATTATCATATGCAATTTCAATTGGTGCACTTTCTAAAGCCAGTTCAATTAATATCTTTATATCATTTATTTTATAAACCTCTTTTAAAACACAGATGACAAAAAATTTAGCCAAATGAGTTTTGTTGTATTTTTTCTTTATAGGAGGTTCTATAATTTTATTTTTAACATAATTATTAATCATATTTTTGGTTAGAATAAGTGCATCTTCCTCAGAATTTGAATTAGATAAGAAAGAAGATAATGTTTCATTTACTAAAGTAACAACTTGGTCCAAATATAAATCCACATTAGGCAATTCTTTCCATCTAGGTATATGTAATTTTATATTTTCTTTACTCATATTTTTTCAATCCTTTATTTTAAATTTTATTTCATATATAAAAATGTTTATGTAATAAAACATTATAAATTTTCATAGAATTTTCATAATCCTATAAAATCCTTTAGGCTGTAAACATACATATATATTATCATGCTTGAAACAGATAGTCAATATTGACAAAGTTGAAATGATGTGCTAATCTGGTCTAGAAAACCAGATAGGAGAATTTTGAATATGAAAAATCAATTAAGAGAAGTTCCAAAATTTGAGAACATTAAAGAAATTATTTATAATTCAGTAAAGTTATATCCAGAAAATATAGCTTATACAATTAAGGAGAAAAAAGATGGAGATAAGGTAGAATACAAAAATATTACCTATACTCAATTATTAGAAGATATAAATGCACTTGGAACAGCATTATATAAAAAAGGATTACAAGGAAAAAGAATAGCCATTATTGGAAAAAATCAATATCATTGGGCAATTTCTCACTTGGCTTGTTTATTAGGAGGAATGGTCTCTGTTCCATTAGATAAAGACTTGCAACAAAATGAACTAGAAGAATCATTAATTAGAAGTAAAGTAGATGGAATTATATTTGATGAAAAGCTAGCAGAAAAGATTAATGTCATAAAAGAGAATGAAAAGACAAATTTAAAAGAATATATTTGTATGAGTAATATAGAAAATTATGAAAATATTGAACAATTATTAAAAACAGGAAAAGAAATCTTAGAAACAGGAAATCAAGAATTTATCAATCATGAAGTAGATTCAAAGGCTATGAGTATATTATTGTTTACATCAGGGACAACTTGTAAGTCAAAAGCTGTTATGTTATCACAATATGGTATTGCAACAAATGTGTATGATATGCAAATTGTAGAAACATTTTTACCAACAGATGTCAATATTGCCTTTTTACCATATCATCATATTTTTGGTTCAACTGCAATGGTAGTTATGTTAGCATGTGGTGTAAAAACAGTATTTCCAGATGGATTACGATATATTAAACAAAACTTATTAGAATATCAAGTATCTGTATTTGTTGGTGTACCTTTATTAGTTGATAAAATGTATGCTAATATAGAAAAGGAAATCGAAAAACAAGGAAAAACAAAGTTAATAAAAATAGCAGTAAAAATCAGCAATTTTTTATTAAAATTCCATATTGATATACGAAGAAAAATATTTAAACAAATTATAGATGGCTTAGGGGGCAAAATGCGATTCGTAATTGCAGGAGGAGCACCATTTGATAGCAAGATAGAGAGAAAATTTAATGAGTTTGGAATCCATATTGTACAAGGATATGGATTAACAGAGACATCACCAGTAATTTCAGCAGAAAATGATAAATATGCAAAATATGGTTCAGTAGGAATTCCAATGAAACATACAGAAGTAAAAATTGTAGATAAAGATGAAAAAGGAATTGGAGAAATTACGGTAAAAGGCCCAAATGTTATGCTAGGCTATTATGAAAATGAAGAAGCAACAAAAGAAGTATTACAACACGGATGGTTCCATACAGGAGATTTAGGTTATATAGACAAAGATGGTTTTCTATTTATTACAGGAAGAAAAAAAGATATGATTGTATTAAAAAATGGCAAAAAAGTATTTCCAGAAGAGTTAGAAACATTAATCAATCGAAATGAAGAAATTGAGGAATCCTTTGTATTTGGTATGCCAGACAAAATAGACAAAAGTAAAATCAAAGTGGCTGTGAAAGTAGTATACAACAGAGAAATTGTAAAAGAAAAATATGGAGATATTTCAGAAGAAGACCTATTTCCAATAATTTGGAACAAAATAAAAGAAGTAAATAAAACATTACCAAGATATAAATATATTACACATATGATTTTAACAGATGAACCATTAATAAAAACAACAACACACAAAACAAAAAGAAATGAAGAATTGAAAAAGTTGGGGACGGGCCAAATCGTTCCGTTTTGAAACCAAAGGGGACACACCTCCCAATAATATAAATATTTTTTGACAAAAACATAAAAAAATTGTAATATGTATTTGAACTAAAACTAGTTTATAAGATGTAATAAAATGGGGAGTCAAAATATGGAAATGGAGAAGAAGAATAAAAAGAAAGCAGAGAAAATCGAAGTAGGAGAAGGAATAGAAGAATTACTAATTAGACTACGAACTGAAAAAGGTTGGTCACGTGTGGAATTAATGTCAAAACTACCCAATAAGACTATAAAAGAAAAAGATATTAGAAAATGGGAAATTGGACTGGAATATCCAGATTTAGATATGATATATGATTTATCAGAGATTTATCAGATACCAAGTGAGAAATTTGTTGAGGCAAAGAATAATAGTTTTGTAAAAGGGTTAGGTTCGGTTAATATGATACTAACAAAATGGATATGTTATTTTTTGAATGTCTCTATTAAGGTGGGTATGGTATTACTGGTTTTGTTCTATGCTATTATGCTTTTTTTAGCATTTGGAGCTTTTTCATTTATAGGTGCACAGGTAAACAAATCATTAATATAAAGTAGTTTCTGTCTCTAAAATAGCAGAAGATTGCTTTTTAAAAATAATTAGTGGTACCTTTAATCTTAGTGCGGTTGCATAAGTAAGTGCAATTCCAGATGATTCAATAGTAACAACTTTAGTTATATTTTTATTTTTAAAATAATAAAAACGTTCTTAGAATTCAATACTCTAAGAAGATATAAAATTCATTGAAAGCATTGAGAACATTGAAACTCTTGGCTTTTTGTAATACAAAAATATTTATAAAATCTAAAAAAAATTTGCACATATTTTTTTAAAATTTATATATATTTTTATTGACTTTACTATATTTTATTGCTAAAATGAAATTGTAAAAAACGTTCCTAGAGTATTGAACTCCAAGAAGGAAATGAGAAATAGAATACAACAACATATTAAATTTAATGAATCCTAAAAGTGTCTGAAAAAGTATAAAGCTTATGAATATATGCTATAAGAACAAAAGAAAATAAAAAATAGGAAGGAAGAAGAGCAAATGAAAAAAGAAGGATTAAAAAACAAGGGTATCACATTAATAGCATTGGTAATCACTATTGTACTAAACGCTAGCGCGTGGTCCTAAAGCAAGAAGATAGCATCCAAAA
>CAKNJL010000055.1 GCA_930982035.1 uncultured Clostridium sp. | reverse complement strand
TGAAATATTCGTTTCTAAACTTTTAAGGTGATTTTATCATAAATTAAATACAATATTGTACAACTAAAAAAATAAGGAACAGGTATATGTAAAAGCACAAAAAAATAGAACTAACATATAATAGACCATAGGAGGCAATGATATGGAATTTATATTAAATACAATCTTTTGGACATTAGCCTTATATGGTCTATATGAAATTGTAAAAAATATTATATACATAAATACATATACAAAATTCAAAAGCAAAGGAATATATTTGATAATAGGAGTAAAAAATCAGGAAGATACAATAGAAGGATTTTTAAGGTCAATTCTATTTAAAATATTATATGGAAGAGAAGAATATTTTAGGAACATAGTTGTAGCAGATCTAGAATCAACAGATAAAACCAAAGAAATTTCGAAAAAACTATCAAAAGAATATGAATGTTTAAAAGTCTTAAGTTGGAAAGAAGCAAGAGATTTAATGGATAATATAGACGAAAGTTAAAAAATGTCCAAAAGGAAACGTCCCCAATGGACATTTTTTTGCTGAAAAATACTTGATTTTTATGGTAAAACATGATACAATATTTACCGTATTAAACACATAAAGTGAGTTTCAAAGGGTGTGCCAATATGGTCCGAAGAAACAAAGAACTTTATGGAAGAAATAACAAAAAGGGAGGAATTTAAAATGGCAGTAGTTGCAATGAAACAATTACTTGAAGCAGGTGTTCACTTTGGACATCAAACAAGAAGATGGGATCCTAAAATGGCAGAATATATATTCCAAGCCAGAAATGGAATTCACATCATTGATTTACAAAAAACTTCTAAAAAGCTTGATGAAGCTTATACTTTCTTAAAAGAACAAGTTGAAGAAGGAAAAACAGTTCTATTTGTAGGAACAAAAAAACAAGCACAAGAATGTATGAAAGAAGCAGCATTAAAATGTGGAATGTACTATGTTGATCAAAGATGGTTAGGAGGAATGTTAACAAACTTTGATACAATACAAAAAAGAATTCAAAGACTAAAAGAATTAGAAGCAATGGAACAAGATGGTACATTTGAAGTATTACCAAAAAAAGAAGTTATTCTATTGAAGAAAGAAATGGACAAATTAGAAAGAAACTTAGGTGGAATAAAAGAAATGGACAAACTACCAGGAGTTATTTTCTTAGTAGATCCTAAAAAAGAAAGAATAGCAGTATTAGAAGCAAAAAAACTAAATATACCAGTAATAGGATTAGTTGATACAAACTGTAATCCAGAAGAATTAGATTACCCAATTCCAGGTAATGATGACGCAATAAGAGCAGTTAAATTAATAGCAGATGTTATGGCAAATGCAGTTATAGAAGGAAAACAAGGAGAAAGTTTCGAAACAGTTGAAGAAGAACAACAACAAGAAGAAACAGCAACAGAAGAAAATCCAAGCATAGAAGAAGTTGTGGCTAACGAGGAAGAAAAAGAAGAAGCTAAAAGTGAAGATAAAGAATAATTAAATTAATAAAGAAGAGTAGAGCTTTTCTGCTCTACTCTTTTAATATAAAAAGGAGGAATTTATAATGGTAACAGCTAGCTTAGTAAAAGAGTTAAGAGAAAAAACAGGTGCAGGAATGATGGACTGTAAAAAAGTTTTAACAGAGACAGATGGAGACATGGAGAAAGCAATTGAATTATTAAGAGAAAGAGGAATTGCAAAAGCAGCTAAAAAATCAGGAAGAGTAGCAGCAGAAGGATTAGTTGAAGCATATATTTCAGAAGACGGAAAAGTTGGAGCAATTGTAGAAGTAAATTCAGAAACAGACTTTGTAGCTAAAAATGATGAATTTAAAACATTTGTAATGAATGTAGCAAAACAAGTTGTTGAAAAAAATCCTAAAGATGTAGAAGAATTATTAAACCAAGAAGCTACATTTGAAGCTGGAAAAACAGTAAATGAAGCATTGGTAGGAAAAATAGCAACAATTGGTGAAAACCTAAGCATAAGAAGATTTGCAAGATTTGAATCAAAAGGATTGTTAGAATCATATATTCATGGAGACGGAAAAATCGCAGTTTTGATTAACATGACAAAAGGTGATAAAGAATTAGCAAAAGACCTATGTATGCAAATTGCAGCAGCTAGACCTGAATATTTAAATGAACAATCAGTTCCTGCAGAAAGAGTAGAAAAAGAAAAAGAAATATTAAAAGTACAAACAATGAATGAAGGAAAACCAGAACAAATAGCTGAAAAAATTGTACAAGGAAGAATTAGAAAATTCTTTGAAGAAATTTGTTTAGTTGACCAAGTATTTGTAAAAGATTCAAATATGAAAGTATCTGAATTATTAAAACAAAAAGATGCAGAAATAGCTGAATTTGCAAGATTTGAAAAAGGCGAAGGAATCGAGAAAAAAGAAGAAAACTTTGCAGAAGAAGTTATGAATCAATTAAAATAATAAAGTATTAACTATATGAAAAGAGTATGTCTAAAAACAATAAAATCCAACTCGCTAAGAGTTGGATTTTATTGTTTTTAATTATTGGGGATTAATATATTGATAAAGTTCATAAACCACATCTGTCAAGTCGATGAAAGTATCTACATTCGAGTTAGAGTTAAAATTTGAAACTGCATTTATATATTTATTATACTGTTCTGTTGAAATTTTATCTTTATTTTCTATGATTACAGTTTCGTAATGTCCGATAAGTCTACCATATTGCAATAAATCCCCAACATCTGTGCTTTTATCGCTTATTTCAGAATTAGTGGACTCAGTATTTTCAGCTGAGTCATTCTTAATACCAGTATTGTGACAACTAGTAAGAGAAGCAATTCCTAATACTAAACAACAAGTAGCTAAAAAAATTTTTTTACGCATTTTCTTCCTCCTTATTCTGGAAGAAAGTCCATTGCTGAACTTGTTACACCATCCTAACAAGGTATGGCTAAATTACAAATGGAATAAATCCATATACTTTATTATACTACAAAAATACTATTAAATCAACAATTCACCAAGAATTAACATAAGTATTTGATTTAAAAACAATGATTTATGTTAATCTATTTGCTTGTAAAATGTTACAAAATAATAAAATATATCTAAGATGAGTGGTAACAAATTAAGAAAAAATTAATAAATTTACTAAAAATAGTGTATTTTTTCAAAATATATGATAGAATATCTCTGATAAGAATATATAAGGAGAGTGGAAACATTGGCAAAGTATAAAAGAATATTATTAAAACTAAGTGGAGAGGCTTTAGCAGGAGAACAAAAGACAGGAGTAGATGCAGAAACTGTAGGAAAGATATGTGACAAAATAAAAGAAGTAGTAGAAATGGGAGTACAAGTAGCAATTGTTGTAGGGGGAGGAAACTTCTGGAGAGGAAGAAACGGTCATCAAATGGAAAGAACAACCGCAGACTACATGGGAATGTTGGCAACAGCGATGAATGGATTAGCGCTACAAGATGCATTAGAAGCTAGAGGAATATATTCAAGACTTCAAACCGCAATAGAAATGAGAGAGATAGCAGAACCATTTATACAAAGAAAAGCAGAGAAACATTTAGAAAAAGGAAGAGTAGTTATATTTGCATGTGGTACAGGACACCCATATTTTACAACAGACACAGCAGCAGTATTAAGAGCAACAGAAATAAAAGCAGATATAATATTATTAGGAAAAGCAATTGATGCAGTATATTCAGCAGATCCAAAAGTACAACCAGATGCAATAAAATTTGAAGAGATATCATATTTAGATGTATTAAACAAAGATTTAAAAGTAATGGATTCAACTGCAACAGCAATGTGTAGAGATAATAATATACCATTATTAGTATTTGGAATAGCAGACCCAGAAAATATAGTAAGAGCTGTAAAAGGTGAGAAAATAGGAACTATTGTAAGTTAGGAGAGAAAAATGTTTAAGAAATATGAAGAAGATGAAATATATCCATATAGTGATTTAGGACCTGAGCCTGTATATGGAAAGAAAAGCAAAGCTTTTCGTCAGAGTCAAAAAGTAGTAAAAAAATATAGGGTTGATGACATCAGAGGATATTAGAAAGATATTAGATGAGAATATAGAAACAAAAAAAGAGGATAAAGAATTAGGAGGAAGATAATTATGGAATATACAGATTTAAAAGAAAGAATGGGAAAAACAATTAATAATTTTGCTGAGAAATTAGCAGAAGTAAGAGCAGGTAGAGCAAATCCTGCAATATTAAATAAAGTAAAAATAGATTATTATGGAACACCAACACCAATTAATCAAGTAGCTGGAATTTCAGTTCCAGAGGCTAGATTAATAGTAATACAACCATGGGATTTAAGCGTATTAAAAGAAATAGAAAAAGCAATATTAGCATCAGACATAGGAATTAATCCAAATAATGATGGAAAAGTAATAAGACTAGCTTTCCCTGAATTAAATGAAGAGAGAAGAAAAGAATTAGTAAAAGATGTTAAGAAAATGGCAGAAGAAGCTAAAGTTGCAGTAAGAGCAGTAAGAAGAGACGGAATAGAAGAAGCAAAAGCAGAGCAAAAAGAAGGTATTATGACAGAAGATGAATTAAAACAAGCAGAAAATGAAATACAAAAAATTACAGACAAAAGTGTGGAAGAAATTGATGACATATTAAATAAGAAAGAAAAAGAAATAATGAGTGTATAATAAACATCTTCAAAGGATGTTTAATTCAAAAATAAAAAATGCTAAAAGGGGAAAATCAAAATGAATTTTAAAGAAGAATTGAAAAAATATCAAGAATTGATAAATGATGAATTATTAAAATATGTAAGAAAAGATAAATGTCCAGAAGAAATATTAAATAATTCTATGGAATATAGTTTGATGGCAGGAGGAAAGCGTTTAAGACCAATTCTAGTAGTAGCAGTATATCAATTATTTAAGAAAGATATAGAAAAATGTATGCCATATGCAGTAGCAATTGAAATGGTTCATAATTTTTCTTTAATTCATGATGATTTACCAGGAATAGATAATGATGATTTTAGACATGGAAAACCAACAAATCATAAGAAATTTAATGAAGCAACAGCAATATTGGCAGGAGATGCATTATTAAATAATGCATATATAGTTATTAGTGATGATTTAGAAAAATCTAAATCTGATGAATTATTAAAGAAAATAAAAGTGTTTAAAGAATTTGCCAAAGCGATTGATAGGATGATTGCGGGAGAATATATAGACACAGAATTTGAAGGAAAAAAGATTTCAGAAGAATATTTGGAATATATTCATAAAAATAAAACAGGAGCATTATTAAAACTATGTGTCAGAATGGGAGCAATACTAGCAGATGCACCTCAAGAAGATTTAAATAAATTGACATCATATGCAGAAAAAATAGGATTAGCCTTCCAAATAAAAGATGATATATTGTCAGAAGAGGGAGACGAAAAAATCTTAGGAAAACCAGTAGGAAATGATAAATTATTAGAAAAATGTACATATGTTTCAAAATATGGTTTAGAAGGAGCAAAAGAAATATTAGAAAAAATAACAAAAGAAGCAATTGAAGAACTAAGTAGATATGATGAAAAGGCAGAATTCTTAATAGAGTTAGCTAAATACATAAAAGAGCGTAACAAGTAAGAAGATTTAAAATAAGCAAGAAAGGAATTTATAAAAATGTTTAATAAAGAATATATGCCTAGACATATTGCAATAATAATGGATGGAAATAGAAGATGGGCAAAAGCACAAGGAAAATCTGCAAGTTATGGACATAAAGAAGGAGCAAAAACCCTAGAAAAAATAGTAAGATATGCTAATAAAATCGGTTTAGAATATATAACAGTATATGCTTTTTCTACAGAAAACTGGAAAAGAGCAGAAGAAGAAGTAAAAGCACTAATGATGCTTTTACAAAGCTATTTAGATGACTATTCTAAAAGAGCCGATACAGAAAATATAAGAGTAAAAGTATTAGGAGATATATCAGCACTAGCGCCAGGAATGCAAAAAAGTATAAATAAATGTATGGAAAGAACAAAAAACAATACCGGAGTAACATTTAATATAGCATTAAACTATGGTGGAAGAGATGAAATAATAAAAGCTATAAAACAGATAGCAAAAGAAGTAAAAGATGGGAAAATAGATATAGAAGATATAACAGAAGAAATGGTTTCAAATAATTTATATACAAAAGATGAACCAGATCCAGACTTGATGATTAGAACAAGTGGAGAGTTAAGACTAAGTAATTTTTTACCATGGCAATTAGTATATAGTGAATTTTTATTTATAGACAAAAATTGGCCAGACTTTACAGAAGAAGATTTAGATAATGCAATAGAGGAATATCAAAAAAGAACAAGAAAATTTGGAGCAAATTAAGATGAAAGAAGAAGAGGAGTAGATATGGATATAAAAAGGATAACATCAGGTCTATTAGGATTTCCATTAGTATTAATAGTTTTAATAATAGGCAATAAATATGTTGTAGATATAGCATTAGCAATAATTGCTATATTGGCAATAGATGAATATTTTAATGCAATTTCTAAAATTTCAAAACCAGTAAGATGGATAGGATATATTAGTTGTATAAGTATAGCACTTATACATGTTATACCAGAAGAGTATCTAGTAATAGCATCTATTTTAGCAATTCCAACTTTATTATTAATATTGTTTGCACAAGTAATAGCAACAGAAATGAAAACCAATTTTAAAGATATTGCATATACATTTTTTGGAATAATGTATGTGGTAATGTTAATAATGTTTTTTGCTAAAATAAATGGAATGGAAAATGGAAATATATTAATATGGTATGTTATATTTGCTGCCTGGGGAACAGATATATTTGCATATTTTATAGGGAAATACTTTGGAAAACACAAATTTAGTAAAATCAGTCCTAAAAAATCAATAGAAGGATGCATAGCAGGAACCATTGGAGCAATAATAATAATGCTAGTATATACTTATGTAGCAAACACATTTTGGGGAATGAACTACTCATATTTAACAATAGGAATTATCAGTTTTGTTCTAAGTGTGATAGGACAAATAGGAGACTTTGCAGCATCTAGCATAAAAAGATATGTAGATATCAAAGATTATAGTAACTTAATACCAGGACATGGGGGAATGTTAGACAGAATAGATAGCCTAATATTTTTAGCACCATTTGCATATATATTATTCATGTTTATATAGTTTTGTCCAATTGGGGACGTTTCTGTTTTGTCCATTGGGGACGTTTCTTGGAAAAGGGGATTGAGGGACGGTCCTTGAATCCCTGTTTTTAAATAGTAAAAAACAAATTTTAAAATATTAAAAAAACAGGGATTCAAGGACCGTCCCTCAATCCCCTTTTCCAAGAAACGTCCCCAATGGACAAAACAGAAACGGACACCCGATGGACAAAAAAGTAAGGAGGAAAAATTTGATAACTTTTATTATATCAGCAATAAAAATAATTGTATTATTAGGTTTTTTAATATTGATACATGAGCTTGGTCACTTTTTAGTGGCCAAACTTTGTAAGGTAAAAGTAAATGAATTTTCTATTGGATTCGGACCAGGAATTTGGAATAAACAAGGAAAAGAAACCAAATATTCAGTAAGAGCAATTCCATTACGGTGGATATGTCAGCATGGAAGGAGAAGATGAAAACTCAGAAGATGAACGTTCATTTTCTAAAGCTAGTATACCAAAAAGAATAGCAATATGTTCAGCAGGAGCAATAGTAAACATTATATTTGCTTTGATAGTATTTTTTATAGTTATGGCTGTATCAGGAGTATATATATCTAATGAAGTAGATACAACAATAGAGGGCTATTCTGCTGAACAAGTAGGAATTCAGAGTGGAGATAAAATTATAGAAATAGACGGAAAAAAAGTTAATAACAAATATGATTTAGATGATGTAATGGAAAAATTAAATGGGAAAGAAATTTTAGTAAAAGTAGACAGAAATGGTGAGATATTAGAATATAATATTAAACCTACAGAAGTAAAATCAAAAGTAACTGGAATTTATTTAGATGAAAAATGTAAAGTAATTATGGTAGAAAAAGGAAGTAGTGCAGAAAAACAAGGAATACGAGCAAATGATGTAATAGCAAAAGTTAATAATCAAGAAATTAATGGTGATGCAAATAAAATGATAGAAGCATTACAAGATGAAAATATAGATACAATATTATTAACACTAAAAAGAGGAAATGCAGAAATAAATATAGAATTTACGCCAGATTATGTGTCATCATATTATTTAGGTGTTAATATGAAAATGGCACCAGATACCTTTTTAAATAGATGTTTTTATGGATTAGTAGAAACTAAAGAATTTGCTTTCTCAATTGTAGATAATGTAAAACAATTATTTACTGGAAAAGTTGGAGTAGAGCAAATGACGGGACCTATTGGGATTGGTGAAATGGTATCAAAAACAAATGGAATAAAAGAATTTATATATTTGATGGCTTTAATATCAATATCTCTAGGAGTGACAAATTTACTTCCAATTCCAGCATTAGATGGAGGAAAAATATTAATATTAATTATAGAAGCTATAAGAAGAAAGCCGATGAAAAAAGAAAATGAAATAAATATACAGCTTTTAGGTTTTTCTATATTAATTGCATTATCAATATATGTTTCATATAATGATATCTTAAGATTATTTTAAAAGACAAAACGGGCCAGGTCATGAGGACAAAACGGGCCAGGTTGTGAAATGTATGCAAAATGTCGAATATTGTCAAAAAGTTAATTAACTTGGATTTTTTATTCTTTTGACAATATTCGACATTTTGCATACATTTCACGACCTGGCCCGTTTTGTCCGTTTTGTCCGTTTTGTCTTTTCACGACCTGGCCCGTTTTGGTTTTGAGAAAAATAATAAAATTATTGACTAAAAAATATGCTAATGGTATAATATAAATGTCTAAAAATATACAAAATTGTAAAAAGATAACAAAGTAGATAAACTAAAGAATGTAAAAGGAGAAAAACTATGAATAAAGTAAATTTAAGAAAGGTTATTTCAATTGTATTAATTTTTACATTGTTAGCATATAGTTTAATATCATTGTTTAATAATGAAACATATGCTGTTTCGCAAACGATTAGTTCTGATATTGATGGAATTAATGAATCTTTGTATTCAGGTTTTAAAGAAAAAATAAAGAGCTTACAAGCACAATATCCCAATTGGACTTTTAAAGTTTTATATACAGATTTAAATTGGAGTGATGTAATATCAAATGAATATACAGGACATAATACTGGACCAAGAAATATGATACAAGCAACAAGTAATTATCAAGGACAATGGATATGTCCAATTTGTACATACTCAAATGGTAGTTGGAGATGTGCATCACAATCAGCAATAGAATATATGATGGACCCAAGAAATTCACTAAATTCTTCTGATATTTTCCAATTTGAAGAATTAACAATAAATGGTTGTGATATAAATGCAATAAATTCTATGATAAATGGTACATTTTTGGCTGGACATGCAAATGAAATTGCAAATTCAGCAAATAGCACAGGAATAAATCCATATTATATAATTGCAAGATTAATCCAAGAGCAAGGAAGAAATGGTTCTGCGACATCTTCAGGCGCAAGTGGTTATTATAATCCATTTAATATAGGAGCAACAGGAAATTCAGATGCAGAAGTTATTGAAAATGCAATTAATTATGCAAGAAATAAAGGATGGAATACATTAGAAAAAGGAATAACAGGTGGAATTAATTTTATAGCAAGTAGTTATATAAAACAAGGACAAAATACATTATATTTACAAAAATTTGATGTGGAAAATAATTATAATGGACTATATTGGCATCAATATATGCAAAATTTAATGGCAGCACAAAGTGAAGGTACTACATTAAGAAATACATATTCAAGTACAAATTCTATTAGTTCATCACACACATTTATAATACCATTATATAAAAATATGCCAAGTACAGCATGTGCAAGACCAAATGGAAATAGTAATGCAACAGTATCAGGAGATATAGTAAAAGTAAATTCAACTACAGGACTAAATTTAAGAAATGCACCAAATGGTACAAAAATAGGAGCAGTAGCAAGTGGAGAAATTGTTACTAGAATTGAAAAGGCAACTTCAAAAGTAGCAGGAACATATTGGGATAAAATAAGAAGATCAAATGGTGAAGAAGGATATGTAGCAAGAGAAACTTATGACTATGAATCACAATATAAATTGTATTTATTACCATTAGGTGATGATGGAAGTAGTAATAATGGAAGTTCTGATAATACAACAAATACAGGAAATACGGGTAATACAGGAAATGATAATAGCGGAAATACGGGAAGTACGGATAATGGTAATTCTGGAAGTACGACAATGATAGGTGATATTAATAGTGATAATATAATAGATTCATTAGATTTATTACAGGAAAAAAAGTATTTGTTAGGAAAAGTGATTTTTTCAGAAGAACAGAAAAAAGTTGCAGATGTTAATAGTGATGGAATTATAGATTCTGTAGATTTATTACAAATAAAGAAATTTTTATTAGGAAAAATAGAGTCTTTTTAATGAATTAATGAAAGGATTTTTGATATGAATAAAAAAATTAGAATTTTAATAGTGTTAATTTTTACAATGATTTTAATTATAATTGGAAAAAACGATGTAAAAGCAGCATCGGCAAGTGTTTCAGCAAGTAAGACATCAATAAATGTAGGGGAAACGGTAACAATAACAACAACGATAAATGCAGCAAGTTGGAATGTTTCTTTATCTGGTGCCATTTCTCAAAGTTATGCGGATACAACTGATGATGCTGAAAATGGAACAAAGACATATACATATTCTTTTACACCAATAGCTATAGGAACATATACTATAAATTTATCAGGAAATGCTACTGATTCAACGGCGACAAGTGCAACATCAGTTTCAGATACAGAAACCATAAATGTTTCTCAATCTACTAGTGGAAGCTCATCATCAAGTAGTTCTTCTAATGGAAGCACATCAGGAACATCTACAACATCAAAAGAATCAAGTAATGCAAATTTAAGTAATCTAGGTATAAGACCAAATGATTTTTCAGGATTTAAACCAGGAACAACAACATATAATGTTACAGTACCAGAAGATGTAGAAAGTGTAGAAGTATATGCAACAGCACAAGATTCGGGAGCAACTATATCAGGTACAGGAACAAAAACACTTCAAAAAGGAGCAAATGCTTTAAATGTAGTAGTTACAGCAGAAGATGGAACAACAAAAACATATACAATAAATGTAACAAGAGAAGGCGAAGATGAAACAGAAGAAGAACAACCAGAAGAAAATGCAGAAGAAGTAAAAAATGGATTATCAAATATAAGTATTGCAAATTTAGAATTAAGTCCTTCATTTGACACAGATATATATGAATATACAGTTAAATATGTTGGTGAAGATACATCTTTAGATATACAAACTGTTGCAACAGATCCAAATTATACAGTAGAAGTATTAGGAAATGAAGATTTAAAAGAAGGAGAAAATATAATTACCATATTAGTTTCTGATAATGAAGGAAATAATGTTGCTACATATCAAGTTACAGTAAACAAAACACTTGTAGATGAAGAAGCATTAGCAAGAGAAGAGGAAGAAAAGCAAAAAGAAGAACAAAGAAAAATGTTTATTATTGCAGGAGGAGTTATTGGACTTATAGTTATCATAGTTATTGTGATAATAGTAAAACGTAGAAGAAATAGAGCATATGCAGAAGAATTTTCAGGAGTACCATTTGCTGGTATAAATGACGATGATGATTATTATAATGATTATGGAAACAATAGTAATTATTATGATGACTACAGTAATGATGACAACATAAAAGTAAAAAATGATTTATCTTCAGAAGAAAATCAACAAAATGACGAGAATAAAATTAATTTAGATGCAGATGAAAATCACGATAATATCAAAGTTTTAGAGAATGAAAGTGATGCAAAAGACATTAAACCACAAGAAGAAAATTTAAATACGAAAATAGATAATAGCAAAGAAAAAGAAGAAAAAGAAAGAGCTAAAAGAGAATTTCTTAGAGGATATGATTCTGCAAATGACGACTATTTTGAAGAAGAAAAACCAAGAAGAGGAAGAAAAAAAGGAAAAAGATTTAAATAAAATTAAGTCTGTAATATTAATCAATACAATAGAATATTAGTATTTTCTTTTGAAATATGTAAAAACCTAATAATACTTATATATTATTAGGTTTTTACTTGTATAGGA
Organism: uncultured Clostridium sp.; assembly: GCA_930982035.1. Taxonomy (GTDB): domain Bacteria; phylum Bacillota; class Clostridia; order TANB77; family CAG-508; genus CAG-269. Next base: position 1,601 of record CAKNJL010000055.1, on the reverse strand, counting down.
GACAATATGAAATTTTTAAGTTACAAAACTTAAATTTAAAATATAATATAACTTTTGCCTTTCATAGATTTAACCGCAAAGACTAAAGAGATAGCAGAATTAAAAGAAATTTTTTTTCAAACTCATTGAAAAAAAGATTTAGATTATGTTATAATAAAAAACATGAACAGTAATAATTTTAGAAATGTATTAAATAATATTAGAAAGATAATCAGAAATATTCCTGTAAAAGCAAAAATAATTTTTGTAGCAATAATAATTTTAGCATTAATTTGTTGGGGAATTATCATAGCTATTAAAGAAAGTCAAAAACAAAAATATGTGGAATATGATGGAGAAAATTTAAAAGAAAGCAAATATCCAGGATATAAAGAATTAATCGATAAATTAAAAGAAGAGCATCCTAACTGGACGTTTACACTATTTTATACTAAATTAGATTGGGAAGAAGTAATCTCAAATGAAGGGCATAAAGATAATGTAAAATATCCATTGAATTTAATTCCAGACTCTTCAGAATATCCAGATGATTGGGAATGTGAGATAGATAAAGGAAAAACATTTGATAATGGAACATGGTTATGTGCATCTGACAAAGCAATTAAATATCAAATGGACCCTAGAAATATATTAAATGATGACAATATATTTCAATTTGCAGAATTAAAATATGTAGAAGGAGCCCAAACTAAAGAAGGCTTAAATTCTATAACAGAAGGTTCTTTTTTAGAAGGTGATAGTATCTTCGAAGCTTTAATACAAGCAGGAAAAAATGCTAATGTGGATCCATATTTTATAGCATCAAGATTAATTCAAGAACAGGGAAGAGATGGTACTACATTGTCTAGAGGCTGTGAATATAATGATACCGTAGTATATAATCCATTTAATATAAATGCTAGAGGAAATTCTCAAGAAGAGATAATTCAAAATGCAAGTCAATATGCATATGAACAAGGATGGGATACTTTGGAAAAGGCTCTGATAGGGGGCGTAGAATTTATAAAAGAAGGATATATAAATGTAGGACAAAATACATTATATTTACAAAAATTTGATATTGTGGACCAAGATGGTGAATTATATGTTAACCAGTATATGCAAAATTTATTAGCACCTCAATCAGAAGCTAGAAATATGCGAGAAATATACGAGACATCTAATACAGTAGATTCAGCTATGAATTTTATAATTCCATTATTTGAAAATATGCCAGAGGAAGTTTCAGAAAGATAATATTATGATACGATAAAAATCGTATCATATAATATGCCAATATAGCTCAGTTGGTAGAGCAACGGATTCGTAACCCGTAGGTCAGCAGTTCGATTCTGCTTATTGGCTCCATTAAGTAAAATCGTCGCACCAGACGAAAACATTGATAAATCAACTGTAAAAGGTTGATTTTTTTGTCGCCTTTACCTTGATTTCTTAGCCGTAGCATTTTTAATGCGTACGGATAAGTTATGCAGTTGCAAAAGGAAGGATGGTGTGGTATGATTAGAATTGTAAAAAAGAAAAACAAAATACGAGAAGAATTACTCTCTTATAAAAGTCAATACCAAAATTACCAAAAAAGGGAAAATAATTTTTACCAATTT
>CAKNJL010000054.1 GCA_930982035.1 uncultured Clostridium sp. | reverse complement strand
ATATTTTAAGATTTGTTTTCTTACTATTTAAAAACAGGGATTCAAGGACCGTCCCCTAAATCCCTTTTCGACCGTTCCCTCAATCCCTTTTTCCAAGGAGCATCCACTCAATCCCTTTTCATTTTAAATTTTTTGATATTTTTTATATAGAAAGTATGAACCTGCTGTTATTAATATTAATATTCCTGCTCCTATAATAATTCCTTTTCCTAATCCTGCTTTTGGTAATTGTGATTTTGATGTTCCTCCTGATGAAGATCCAGCTCCATTGCTACTATTTCCTCTTATACTATTAATGCCATTATTTCTAACTCCATTATTATTATTATCATCATTATTTCCACCTTGAGTTCCATTTGGATCTACTTTATTAGAATCTCCTGGTTCTTCTGGATTTTGTGGATCTTCTTCATCTGAAACTGTGAATGTTAAAGTTATATTTTGTAGTTCTGATACTCCTGTACCATCAGTTACAGATACTCCTGTAAATCTTACTGTTGAACTTCCTGTTGCATTTTCTTTTACTTTTAATTGTAAAACTGCAAATTCTCCATCTTGTGTTAATCCCGCTCCAGAAGAAGATGTTATAAGATTAAAAGCTGGACCATTATTCATCCAAGATCCTGAAGATGCTGTAATCCCCTCAAAAAAGTTTTCATCATACTCAACATTTCCTTCCATTACATCTGTACCTACTGAATCTGTTAAATCTACTAAATTTATTGCAATACTAACTGTATCTCCAGGTTTAACATTAGTTTTATCTGGTACCATTTCTATTGTAGCAGAATATACTGCCTTTACTGTTGTTGATAACATTACAATCATCATTATCATTATTAATATAATAAGTATTGTCTTTAATTTTGTTTTCATTTTTTTACCTCCTATTTTTAACTATATAACTTGACTATTGAAGACCTAAACTCATCTTTCTCACTCTTGAAAGATCTATTAAATTTACTGTACCATTACTATCAATGTCTGCTGCTTTTTCATATTCTGTTTCTAGCTCAAGCAAGCCTAAGCTCATTTTTCTTATATTTGATAAATCTATTGCAGTAACTTTTCCATCATTATTTAAGTCACCCGTTACTATTAAAGTATACTCTTTTCCATTATCAGTTGTCAATTTATATCCTGTTCCAATTAAATCTGTATCTTTAATTTCATTTCCTGATTTATCTGTTACTTTATATCCTATTTCAGTAGAAATGTTATTTTTAAATGTTGATAAAGTTGTATCATGAGATATTCTATCTATTCTGCTTCCTTCTGCATCAACTGTATATTCTGATGATGTTATTGTATCATCTAATTGAGTTTTAGCTATTGTAAATTCTATGCTTGTTTCATTTCCTGCTTTATCTCTTGCTGTTAATACATATTCACCATTTACTGTAATTGCTTGCCCACTTGTATAATTACTAACTGGTGTTCCATCTCTTGTTAATGTAACTGTATCTAAGTTATCATCTGTTATATTTGGAGTTACTGATTGGTCATATGTTTGTCCATCTGTTACCCCTTCAATTGCAGGTGGTGCTTTATCTATATTTTTAACAGATACTGTTACCTCTGTATTATTTCCTAACTCGTCTTGTATATTTACTTTTTCTTCTGTATTTGTAGAATATGTTTTCTTCATTGCTGTTTGATTTGCATCAGTAAATTCCCAACCTTCTACTTGATTATTTATTTTTTCATCAGTAGTTATTGTTACTTCTACATCTTGATTTGTAATTTCTTCTATACTATAACTTACTGTTGCTTGTGGTCCTTGGTTGTCAATCCAATCTACTGTTGCCGTCATTTCTCCACTAAGTCCATATTCATCTTGATATATAAATTTAAAGTCTCCATTTTTTGTAAAAGTATATGTATTCTTTCCATCATTATTTAATATTTCTGCATTTCTATTAAATGAAATTGTTGCTACTACATTTTCTTTTGTCTTTCCATTTTCTTTTGCTGGGCTATAAGTTATCTCTGCTTTTAATCCATCTACTACTGAGAATGTTGTTGCATCTGCACTTCCCCCAACAATTGTTACCCTTGCTACTTTATCTCCTAATTCTTGTGTGTTTATTTCAATTGAATTTCCATCACCTGAAAGTGTACAGTTTTCAAGTGTGAAGTCTGTTGCTGTATATACTTTACTTCCTGAATCTTTAGCAGATTTAAATATTGCTGGCAATTCAATTGTTACTGTATCTTCTGCATTATCTTCCAATAATTTAACTATTTTTTGTCTTTTTACTGACGTTCCATATACTGTTAGCAAATCTTCTACGCTAGCTACATCTGATATTTTATTATCGTCCATAGTTAAAGTTTCTAATGTTCCTTGGTATTGTAACGCTGTAATATCTTCTACAAGATTTCCTGAAAAATCTAATGTTGTTAATGATAAATTTGCAATTGGAGTTATGTTTTGTATTATATTATTTGACATAGTTAATGTTTTCAAACTTCTTAACCCACTTAATACTGATATGTCTTCTATATTGTTTCCAGATATATTTAAATTATTCATACTTGTATTGTTACTTATATAGCTTATATCATCTATTTCGTTATTTGATATATTTAATGTCTGTAAAGTTGAAAATCCTTCTAATATTTGTATATCTGATATTTGATTATTTGCTACTGCTAAACTTGTAAGTTTTGATGTTTTTCTATTTGCAGTTAAATTTGTTAAATAATTGTTCAAGCTATTTAAATCTTTTATATTATTTCCTGATAAATCTAAGTTTGCTAAAGATTCTAATTTTTCTATAGATGTATAGTGATTGTCAAGTTTATTATTAGCAAAGTTTAAAGTTTGTAATTTTGTTAAATAAGCTATTTCTGAATCATCTGCGATTTCATTACCTGATATATTTAAATTTATTAATTCAGAAAAATTGCTAAGTCCTTTCAAATTTTGAATACTATGACTTGATAAATCTAACTCTTTAGTATTTCTTATTTCACTTCTTGTTATATTTATTATATATGGTGCTCTTGCTACATATGAGCTATCACTTAGATGTGTGCTTAAATAATCATATATTGCTTTATCCAAATTTGGATCTTCAAACATTAATGTTTCTATTGCAGATGATGCTGTAGACAATGTAAATGTTATTTTAGTTCCATCTGCTACTCCTCCATTAAGTGTTATTGTTAAAATATCATCATCTGTTTTATCTGGAGTTATTATAACATTATAAAATGGTGCTACAGTATATGTACTATCTTCATTTAATGTTACACCCTCTGTTGTAAATGTTGCATTTTCATAATATGCTACACTTTCTGGATCTTTTGCACTTTGCATTATATCATATAATATTATATAATGATTTTCATTATTTAATTTCTTATATATAGGCATTTCTATTGTTTGATTTCTTAAGTTAAGTCTTGAAGGTTGGAAAGTAAATTTTTCTATTGCACTTATGTCTTTTATTTTATTTCCTTCTAAATTCAAATAATCTATATTTGGTAAATCTCCTAGCACAGAAATATCTTCTATTTCATTATTGGCTAGTTGTATTTGAGTAGCTTTAAGTAATTTTACCTCATCTGAACTTTCAACTCTGAAATTCTCAATATTACTTAATCTATTGTTATTTAAATTTAGATATTTTAAATTTTCCAAATCTACTATTCCACTAACACTTGTTAGTTCAAGCCCCTCTGCTGATAATGTTTCTAGTGACCTTATTCCTTTAAGATTTGAAAAAGAAAATCCAGTTCTAGTTGTATAACTTACATTTAAATTTGTTATTCCTTTTAATTTGCATAAATACTCATCGTCTGTTTTTTCTTCCTCTTTTACAAATAAAGGTGCTAGACTTACTATTGAATTATAACTTAAATTTAATTCTTTAAGGTTTGTATAGTTATCTATTCCTGTTATGTCTGTAATTGCTGTATCTGAAACATTTAATACTGTTAATTGAGACATTAACACATCACTTAAATTTGCCAAACTTGAATTTGATGATATATTTAGTGATGTTAGCCTACTTAATGATTGTACTGCTTTTGCGTCACTTATTGAATTGTTAGATAAATCTAATGTTTGTAATTGTGTTAAAGTTTTTATTGCATCAAGATTACTTATTCTATTTGAATTAAGTTTTAAATTTGTTAATGATGTCAGTGAGCTTATATCATTAATATTAGATATTGTATTAGTTCCTAAGTCTAGATCAGTTAAATTTGTTAGACTTGATAATTTAGAAATATCTGTAATTGAATTTCCTGACAAATTTAAAGATGTTAAACCTGTTAGCTTTTCAATACCTGATAAATTTGATATTGAACACTTACTTAAGTCAAGTTGTGTAATTGTTGGAATTGAGTCTGTTGCTATACTTAAGGTTTTAGTTTCATCATTACTACTTATTATTGCTGACGAAGATATTCTTGTTTTCAAATTTTTATATAAATTGTCATCTTCAAAAGTTATGTCTGTAGTTGGAGTAGTAGCTGCTCTTACCATCATCCCACCATAGTATATTACAACTATTGCTAATATAAAACATAGTATTTTCTTTAATGAAATTTTTATAGTTTTCTTTTTCATAATATCCCCCTTACAGAATGTTTTATTCATCTCTTAAATTATATCACATCTGCCTTTTGGGTCAATATATGTATTTTTTTTGAAATCTGTATGCTTTTATTGATATTTCAACATTTTTTTCTATTTTATCTCTTCTTTAACATTTTTTTTACATTTTTGTTACAATTATATTACATCTTTTCATAAACCTATTATCTTTTCTTTGCTTATAATATTTCATTTTTTTATTATAAGTCGTTTTAGTTAGTATTCTAGGCTTTTTCAATATATATCTAACAATTTTTATCCAAAAAAGCAAAAAAAATTCAAAAATCTCTTGACAAACAAAAAAACAAATATTATAATATTTATTGTCGTTAAGATATTACCAGTTTTAAATATGCAGATGTGGCGGAACTGGTAGACGCACAGGACTTAAAATCCTGCGGTTGAATAAACCGTGCCGGTTCGATTCCGGCCATCTGCACCATTAGAACCTCAAGTATTTCGAAAGATTAAGCTTGAGGTTTTAATTTTAAAAATAGTAAAAGTTCTAACAAAAGTTCTAACACTTTTCCAAAATTAGAATTTTTATTAAGTTAGAAATGTATCTCTAAAAACAAGTTGCCTAAAGAGCGATTTCGGTAATTTGTTCTTTTTTTGTATCTAGTGCTAATTTGTTTTCAATCACATTTGCAGAAATTCTTTTATTTTCTACATCTGCATGAGCATATCTTAATGTAGTTTGAAAATTAGAATGACCTAGCCATATTTGTATATCTTTTAATGGTACACTATTTCTAACAAGTAAAGTTCCACAACTATGTCTTAAATCGTGTAATCTAATATGCCTTAAATTATTTTTATCTAATATTTCACTAAATTTTTGAGATAGAAATCCTGGTTTCATTAACTCTCCATTTTCCATTAGGCAAATATATTCATTATAATCATTAACATAAGTATTTCCAAAAAACTTTTTATTTTCTTCATACTTATTTTTATATTCTTTCAGTAAATCAGCAATAAAATCAAATAAGGGTAAAGTTCTATAACCAGAATCGCTTTTTGACCTATCTTTGAATATAAATTGTGTAACACCATTAATTTTTCCTCTACCCACTGTGTGCCTAATTGTTAAAGTTTTATCATTAAAATCAATGGCATTCCATTTTATACCTATAACTTCTTCACGCCTTAGGCCATATACCCCAGCAATAATTACTGGTAGTTCGATAGGTGTAGTTTTTATTATTTCCATTAAATTTAATAATTCATCTTGAGTATAATAATCTGCGGTATATTCTTTTACTTTTATAGGCTCTAATTTAGTAGCAGGGTTACTATCAATAATCTCGGTAATAACTGCACTTTTTAAAGCTTTACTAATATTTGCTCTATAATGTTTTATAGTATTTCCTGAAAGACCTTCGCTAAAAAGTAAATCGAAAAAGTCTTGAATGTGCTTAGGTTTCAAATCTACTAATTTAATTTTCTTTGCTTTAAAGTATTGATATAATCTACCTTTAATAACTTGCTCATAACCGATATAGGTTGTCTGTTCAACTTTTCCTTTTTGTTTTTCTAGCCATTCTAACATATAATCACAAAACAAAATATTTTTGTATTTATCATATATATTTGGATCTCTTAATTGTATTTTTGATTTTTGTTCATATTCAATTTTAAATTGTTCTAATTTTTCTTCAGCCTTTTTCTTGTTCCCTTTTATGGTATAACCTGTAGGAATCCATTTTGGTTTTCTTTTTCCATAGTCATCATACAAATTTAAAACAGCATAATAAAGACCTTTCTTTTTTTGTAAGCTACCTGTTATCATTTTACTCCTTTCCGTTGTAACAGTTTAGATTTAACTTATCATTGATATTTTTTGTATTATACCATGATAACTAAAAAATTCCTACTGTTCTGTCATCATATATTTGATAACATTAACTTTAGGAATTTTATATTCTCTGCCAACTTTTTTACTTTTTATTTTCTTTTCTCTTAACATACGATATGCAAGAGTGTTACTAATTCCACCTAACATTTTTCTCATTTGGTCGAGATTAACAATGTCTGGATAGTCTGTAAACATTAAAGTATAAGTTTCTCTCATATCAACCATATTTTTGTACCTCCTTTCTCGTCACAATAAGCTTCAAAATAAAGTTCTTTTCAAGAACTTTTATCTTTTCGCTTTTGTTCCTCTTTTCCAAAAACTTCGACTAAAGTCTGCTGTTTTTGGAATCTTTATATAAAAAAAGACCTATTCTACAATAGGACTAATTAAATACTATAACAATATTTTTTCTTATATTTTTGTGTTGGTATTTTTATATTTCTATTTATTGATTTAGGAACATCTGAGCCAACATTTAATTTTCTATCTATAACTAGATTACCTTTACTATTTGTGTGATAAGCATTTGGATTCCATTTTCTATATGCTAAATCACTCATCTCTGATGAATAAGATAATTCTTTACTTGCTTCAATATGTTGTTGTTTTACAAATTCATATAATTCTTTGTCAGTTTCATTTTGTCTTTTATTTCTAATCCATTCTCTTTTTGCAACTTTACGATTCTCTTTACTAATTTGTGTTCTGTATGCTTTTTCTTGAATATATCTTGTATCATTTTTTATTATTTTTGTGATATAAGAGGGATTAACACCTATTTCTTTAGCAATAATAGATGGTTTTTCGTGTTCGCTATAATATTTGTCGAGTATATAATTCTTTGTATCTATCATAATCACAACCTTTCAAGCAATTTGGTAAAATTTCTGTCTACATATTTTTTATACAGTTGTAGCTCTTGACATTTTATAATAATTGTTGTAATATATTATTATATTTCAACTATTAACATTTGATACTATTATAAAGTAATAATTGTAATATGTCAATATATTACAATAAAATTTTTAAAAAAATTTTTAGGAGAATAAAATCATGGAATTTAATTTTAAAAGTAACAGTCCTTATTCGTATATAAGATATGGAGATTATAAAGCTAAATATAAAGGAAAAGAACAATATCTTATGCCAAATCCAGAAGGTTTTATAAACATTAGAGATTTATATGATATGTTTAGTAAAATGGATCAAATTATTGTCGATCTATTAAATATGGGAAGGATATGTTCAGATTCAGATGATGAACATACAAAATTTACTTGTGCTTACCTTTTTGTTAAACAATATGGCTTATTAGGATTTATGGTTGAAGCACCAATTAACACGGATTTCATGCTAATGGATGAAGTAACATTAAAAGAAAATAATTTTATTAATAAAAACTGTATAATGAAAACAAAAGACTATTTTGAATTATTTTTTCCATTTGCTACTAGCGATGAGATGAGTTACACAATAACAGATGGAAAAGTGGTTATTGAATCAACATCTGATTTGCAAGGAATGTTACAACAAACATCATTAAATAATCAATTAATATATTCTAATTTCTATTGTGAAAAGGTTGATTGGATTGTTGAATATGCAAAACAGATGTATAGTATTTTTAAAAAAGTTTTTGACAAACAAAATAAGGATGTTCAAGAATTTAATATAGAAGAAGAAGTAAGTCAATATTATTTTTCTGGTGTACCATATAAAATTAATATGTATGGAAAAAATCCTGAAATATGTTGGCAACCTAATTCTCTAAAACAAGCAATAGATATGTCTTTTGGATTTATGCTTTGTAGTGAAAAAAATCCTTTAAAGATATGCAAACATTGTGGTAAAGTTTTTTATGCTAAAAATCCTAAAGCTGAATATGATAGTAGCCAATGTAGAAACCAAGCAAATGTATATAAAAGTAGAAATAAAAATAAAGCTGAATAAAAATAATTATTGAATTATAGAAAAAGCATTGTTTTTAATAGAAAATTAAAGTATAATAAATCCATCCTTTTCCAAAAGAAAACTTTGAGAAAGGAGGTGAACATCTTGAGTTCTTTCGATTTAATTTGGCGATTAATCGTTTTGTTATTACTTAGTAATAATAAAAATGATGAAAACCAAAATTCTCAAGATTAGTACAAACTAATCAAAGGCAGTCTGGTCAACTGCCTTTATTTTTGCACAAAAAAAAGAGATATGTGGTCAACATATCTCGTGAACATTTGAGTTCTTCGATTTATTCTCTGCTTAAGCTAAATATAGTATACTATATTTTTTATTATATGTCAAATGTTTTTTGAATATTCATTTTTTTATTTATTAAAATAATTTCTATTTGAAGTATATCATAAAATAAGTAAAAATACTAGCATTTTACATAAAAATGTGATAAAATAGTAAGCAATTGCTAGTAAATACTAGTTTTAAATTTTTATACTCCTGTTTTACAGGTTAATATATAGACAGTTCATACAAAATAAATATTTTAAGGAGGAGCTTTATGGAAGAAAAACTAAAAAATTCAATGAGATTTTATATGTTAGCCACACAGCTTAAGTATAAGATAAGAAGTGGCTGGGATAAATCACATTGGAATGTGAGTAAAGATCGGTTAGAAAGCATTGCGGAACATGTTTATGGGACTTGCATTTTAGCTTTAAGTATTGACTCTGAATTTAAAACAAATTTAGACATCAATAAGGTTATAAAGATGCTGGTTCTTCATGAATTGGGAGAAGTTATTATTGGTGATATCACACCATTTGACAACATAACTCCTGAGGAAAAAATGAAAAAAGAACATGAAGCAATGAGAGAAGTTGTTGGCGACTTGATTAATCAGAAGGAGTTTCTTTCATTACTATTTGAATTTGACGAAAAGAAGACCAAAGAAGCAATTTTTGCTCATCATTGTGATAAATTGGAAGCAGATATACAAGCTAAAATTTATCAAGATATGGGATGTCAGCATCCGTTAAATGAGCAAGAAGACAATGTAGTTTTCAAGAGTGATAAAGTTCAACAAATGGTAAAAGATGGAGCTCAAACTGCATTTGATATTTGGTACGAATGGGATAAATCATTGTACTATGATGACGAAGATTTTGCCAGACTTCTTGATTATGTGAGAACAATCAATACTCAAGAACTTTTAAAGTAACTCGTAAACTAATTAGTTAAGGAGGTAGCAGAATGAGTTTTTTTGAAAAAAAGTATATGGTTACAGGGCATCATGGTGATATATATTCACTAACTGCTAAACAACTTTATGAACGGGTATTAAATGATAGCAAATCAGATTACAACTGGATTGCTTCAGCAAGTGAACTTGTAAGAATCAGTAGGAAGACAAGTTTTCCTACTGAGTATGCAATTGCTATTAAATGTGCAATTTTAAATTGTTTCGCAAACATAGAGCAAAGAGCAAATTGTGGTGGAGACCGTTATATTGACAAGCCAGCAGACCAAGAAGCAGTACAGGAATGTTACAATTCTTTGTATGGAGTTGAAGATGAAGAAGCTATATCGGCAAGGAAAAGATATTTAGCTGAAATGATTGCCAGAGCTTCAGATATCCGTATAGTTGATCCATTCTATCATCCAGGTCCTACATTCAGAAAACTTCGAGAAGACTGGAGTAAGTCTAAATTTCAGGAATACATTTCTCAAGAAAAAATCGACTTTAAACAGTTAGTAGAAGTGTTACATAATGAGTTTGTAGAAATTATTAAGAAAGCAGAAGTAGATGGAGCTTTCGAGGAGGATGAGAGGGCGGAAAGAGAAAGTTGGAAAAAGTTTTATGAAATGATGAGAGATTTATAACAGCATATCAATTAAACTCAAAGGGGGAGCATTTGAAAATTTCAAGTGCTTCCCTTTTATATTTCTAAATCCCATTCTTTTTCTCTTTCCTCATTTTCAATTTGTTTTACTGGATCAATAAATGTATGAGTTTCTTCTTGAAAATCTTTAATTAATTCTTTTGATTCGCCAATACCAAATTTATGACAAACCCAATGTATAAATTTTTCAACAGTTTCATAGAATTTATCGATGATTTTGAGTAAATGATTATTTTCTTTTTCTAATGACTTAATTCTATTTTTATATTTATATTCAATGTCAAATTCCTTATCTTGAAATTCTTTTTCTAATTCAGCTTTTCTATTATTATATTCAAAATCAAGATTATTGCTTTTTCTTTTATATTCATTTTCCAAGTCCTTAACTTTATTATTTAATTTCTCATTATCTGCAATTATAGAATTTCTTTCTTTTTGGTATTTTTCAGCTTCATCAATGACTTTTGATTGTTTCGATAATTCTTTGTGCAAAGAAAGATTATCTTTATACAATTCTTTAATTAAGTCATCTTTAGGTTTTATAATTTCTTCTAATATTTTCTCATCTCTTTTTCGTGAGAATTTGCTAATATCGGTTATATCTGGAACTTCTGGTAATTCCAATTTTATTTCATTTAAAATTTTCTTAGTATTATCAAAATTTGTAATTTTTTTATATTCTTCTACAGTATAATGCTTTCTATTAGTATCTTCTACAAACATACCTCTTTCTAAATCAAAACCTTTTGATTTTACATGATTAAAATAAGCATCTTGTAATTTTCTGTAACTATCTCGACCTTTCCAAAAATCTCTTGCACAAATTTTATCAATGTCTTTTCCTTCTTTATCTTTTGTATGAACAACAGGAACAAACATTAAGTGCATGTGTGGTGCTCCTTCATCTAAATGTACTACTGCAGATATTATATTTTTTTCTCCAAGATTTTTATAATCACAGATAAATTTATAACATTCATCAAAATACCTTTTTGTTTCTTTTTCTCCAATCCTATCAAAAAATGATTGGTCAGATGTAAATATCATCTGGCACATTATTATACTATTACTTCTTAGATGACCTTGTAAATTATTTTCTTTCATATATTTATCAAATTCTTTTGTATATGTTAATGGATTTTTCTTAATATAGTAATTTAAATGTGTTCTAGTTGGATCTATATCTTTATTAGCATGATTTTTTGCTTTTCTGTCATTGTGAGTTCCTTTTCCATTTATTTCTGCTCGTGTTAATTTTTCATTTCTTACAATAGCATAACTCATATCTCCATGCACCTCCTTTTTCGCTCGAGATATTGTTTCAATGTCTAACACACTAGACAAACAAGTTTGTCTGTGTGGCAGGGTTTACTCAACCCCACACCCCAAACCCTAAAACTGCTTAACTGCATTTTTAGGTTTTTTCATAAAAATTTGCTTATCGCAATTTTTATGAATGTGAGTAAAAAAATAAATTTTTTACTCGCAACAAAAAAGCACTTATGCTTTTTTGTATTCACTTTAGCAACTACCAAGAAGAAACCAGAGGGAGAGAGCTAAAGTGAATTAGGTGTAATGATCCCATTTGTTAAAAATAGAATTATTACACCTAGATAAGCTGAAACCGTCGGTCGTTCGCCTCGTTTCATAGGTAGTCTAGTAAGTAGCTTTTGCTACTATAATTGCTGGTACATATAATACCTTTGTCCATACTTGCCCAAACTTTTTACAATTACAAATCCATTTCAAGTTTTGCCACCGAATACTCTTTTATTATTGTGAGTCTGTGTTCTAAAATCTCACTCACGCACTTTGTATAATTAGACTGCTTATACAAATACGAATGAACTTTATAGCATCGGCTCATCACACCAAACACTTTTTAAGAGGTGTTGCATTTCTCTTTTGCACGACAAAAAAGCCCGTTTGTAGATTTTTATTCTACAAACGGACTTTGTCGATAATATTCTTATTTAATTTGCTCTCACAATCGCTTTGTAGCGATTTAAAATTAGGAAGAGTATAATTTTATAGCTATAATACAATTTCCTTAAAATGCAAAATTTGATTTTAAAATATCAATAATAAATTAGACTGTTACTTCTATCAAAAGTTCTAACACAGTTCTAACATCAAATTCAAAATTTTAGAAAAGAAGATTTTTATTTGTATTGCATATTTATCAATACTTGTGTTATAATTCTCTTACAAACAAGCGAATTTAAGAGGTTAGTAACTATTACTAAAAGAGGTTATCTAATGGTAAAAGATGAGATGCGTTAAATTCTTAAAATCCTGCGAGGGTTAAACCTCGTGCCGGTTCGATTCCGGCCATCTGCACCAATGACGTATCTGTTCGAACTAAATTGAATAGATAGATACAAAATCAATCAGAAAATAAAATCTGGTTGATTTTTTTGTTGTCTATAAACAATATAAAATCATCCAAACGAAAGGATGGTGTTAAAAATGGAGATAATTAAGCAAGAACTACAATTTGAGGAATGCCTAAAACAGCGAATTGAATTTATATGTGAATTTTCTAAAGTTACTCCTACTTTTATTAATGGTAGCATTAGGAAAATTGAAAAAACTAACCTTACATATATTGAACCACATAGAGTAATAATTAAAAATATTACATTCTTAGTTTTTAATTATTCAAATGATGTGTATATTTCTAATTTGACTAAAAAGATTAAATTATCTGAATTAGAAGAATATATAAAAAACATATAAATACCAGTATTTGACATTTCTTAAAATTATGGTATAATGTCTTATGTAAACATTTGAGTTTATTAGGAGATGATTATATGATTTTAGAAAAATTGTATTTTAAAATAAAAATATTTAGGAGATGTCATTAGTACCATTGTGTATTATGATGTCTCTTTTTTGTTAGGAGGTTTTGAAAATTGAATGATGAGAAGAAAAAATGTGGTTTATATTTAAGAGTTTCAACCGAAGACCAAGCAAGAGAAGGTTTTAGCCTTCCAGAACAAAAAGAACGATTAGAGTCTTTTTGTAAGTTCAAAGGTTATGAGATAATAGATTATTACGAAGATGCTGGAATAAGTGCTAAAACTGGTAATTATAGACCAGAGTTTGAAAGATTAAAAAATGATATAAAAGCTAAAAAAGTAAATACAATAGTCGCATTAAAACTGGATAGAATAACTAGAAGTATTTATGATTGGGAAAATTTAATGACATTTTTAGATGAGAATAATGCGTACTTAGATTGTGTAAATGATGAAATAAATACAACAAGCGCAAATGGTAAAATGATTTCAAGACTTCTAATGAGTGTAAGTCAAAATGAAATTGAAAGGACAAGTGAAAGAACTAAAGTAGGTTTAGCTGGTGCAATTAAATGCGGTCATATTCCACACATTGCTCCTTTAGGCTATAAACATGAAGATAAAAGATTAGTAATAGATTATTCAACTAAAGATATTATAGTTAGGATATTTGATTTATACTATAATGGCTATTCTTATCAGAAAATAAGCAATTTATTCAATGGAGAAAAAGTACTAGGAAAAGATAATTGGAGAGATTCTACAATACAGACTATTCTTGAAAATGAAATATATAAAGGAGATTTTGTTCACGGAAAAAGAACAAAACACCCTACTTATTACGAAGATGTTGTTGAACCTATAATACCTAAAGAAATGTGGGAAGATTGCCAAGTGCAGAAAAAGAAAAATTCAAGAAGTTATCAAAGAACATTGACATATTTATATTTGCAAAAATTGAAATGTCCTAAATGTGGCAGAATATTAGGTGGAAAAGCTACTACAAAGAAAAATGGTAAAGTTTATTATTACTATTATTGCAATGATTGTAAAGTCCAATTTAAAGAAAATATAATAACAGAATATTTCAACCAGTTGATTAGTGAATTAGTAGAATATGACTCTGTTGTAAATCAATTCTTCTTGCCTATGATAAAGCAAAAATTTGATGAACCTAGAGAACAATTAGAAAAAGAGATAAATAATCAGAAAAACAAACTAGAAAGAATTAAAAAAGCCTATGTTAATGGAGTATTTGAATTACAAGAATATAACGAAGAAAGAAAAATTGTAGAAAGAGCAATTAGTGAACTTGAAAATAAATTAGGCTCTACAGACTGTGCTGAAGAATTAAGATTCACACCAAAAGATATTCTACTAAAAAGAGATATTGATTTTATAAACAAAATAAAGCTAGATAAAGAATATCAAGAAAGAACTAAAACTTGGAAAGATTATACTAGAAAAGAACAAGCAGAACTAATAATGAAATATGTTGATGAAATAGAACTTACTTTAATTGGTAATGAAGTAGTTGTCAATCAAATTAACTTTAGAGAGTCAATTTGTAAGCCTTGTCAAGAATTATTTGATAAAGGTTATATTGATACAACTAAACCTGCTATATTTGGTAATGTACTTGGTAATATTAGATTTAGTAATTATCTACCTGAAGAAGAAGTTGGAGAAATAATTATGAGATTAAGGCAATACTATGATGTTGGCTATGCTGAAGCAACATACTATGTAGATAAACAAGTATTCTATTTCAATTTCAAGGAAGATAACTCTGCTATCGTCAGAGTATTTCCTTTAAAAGATTACTACAAATTAGATCCAGAAAATAAAATGAAAACTTATGAATTTGGAATAATATATATTCGTGAAGAAGATAAATTTCAAATGCAAGAGATTGACTCTGCATTCGATTATATACCAGATGAAAGTAACAATAGTGTAATTTATACTAAAGATACTACACCTATTCCAATAGGTGTTAAGCCAGTAAAATTCTGCGAAGATGATACAGAATAATTGTTGCAACTATTACTTATATATTTTCTTTGTTGCAACAATCAAATTAACGTGGCACGTTTTGTTTTTGCAATTAGCAAAAATGAAAGTGGCGATAGTTAATTTGGTGTTAGAATAGATATATAGACACAAAATTTTACGAATTGAAAAAAAGATG
>CAKNJL010000053.1 GCA_930982035.1 uncultured Clostridium sp. | reverse complement strand
TTCAAGAAGCATTAATTGAAACAATAGGATGTTCAGGAATGACACATTCAGCTGCTATGGCAGGAGAAATTTTAACAGGAAAAACAATATTAGAAGCATTAAATACAGACTTAGTTTGTGACGCAATCAATACTGCTATGAGAGAATTATTCTTACAAATCGTATATGGAAGAACACAAACAGCTTTTTCAGAAGGAGGACTTCCAGTAGGAGCAGGACTTGAAGATTTAGGAAAAGGTCATACATCTCAAGTTGGAACAATTTATTCAAGTACTTTAAAAGGTCCTAGATATTTACAATTAACAGAAGGTTACATCGTAGAATTAGGATTAGATAAAGATGATCAAATCATTGGTTATAAATATGTTCATATGGGAAAAATGATGGATAACATCAAAAAAGGAATGGATCCAATGGAGGCTATTGAAAAAGCATCTGGTACATATGGAAGATTTGATGAGGCTGTTAAGAAGATTGACCCAAGACAAAATTAATTAAAATCAGCAATCTGCACATTTTTCATAAAATATCCAAACTTCGATGTACAAAAGTACACCTTCAGTTTGTCTATATTTATGAAAAATGCACATCTCACTAATTTTAATCAATTTTCGAATAAAACGAATGAAAAGTGAACACTTACTTTGTTCTAGTAGTGTAGGTATTGAAACTAAAAATAATTTTAAAGGAATGATATGAGTATGACAAGATTGAAATATGATGATGAAGATAGAAAAATCAGAAGTGCATTACATGAGGGAATGAAAGATTATCATGTAAAACTTGCACAGGAAAATGGCAGAAAATTTAATAGAACACAAGATGAAATTAATGGATTAGATGGATTAAAGAAATTTACAAAAAAGAAAACAAAAAAAGTTGAAGATAGTGAAGAAGATGATGATTTTCAACGAAAACAAGCAATCAATAAGTTGTTAAGGTCATATCAAAAGATTTTATCAACTAAAGTCATATTATCAGCTATTGAGATGTATGAACAAGGAAAAAGCTATCATGAAATAGAAAGATACTTACAGGATGAACAAAGAAAAAAAGAAATTTTAGGAAAAGTAGATTATTATGGTGGGCGAACATTAAGAGAAGCAAGAAAAGAAATTGAAGATGATGAACTAGAACTATGATAAATATCTATTTGAAGCAAGTCAAATTGATGTGAGGGAAAAATGAAATTTGGTTTAGATGAAAAAGTTGTAAAAGATATTGTATCTATACTAGAAAAGTATAGTGAAGTAGAAAGTGCCTGTATCTTTGGCTCAAGAGCAAGAGGAGATTATCGAAATGGGTCTGATATCGATATAGCTTTGTTTGGAGAAAATCTTACATTTCAAATAAATACGAAAATATATTTTGAAATTGATGATTTATATCTGCCATACAAAATAGACTTAATAAATTTTAATAGTCTTGGGAAAGAAGATAAAATTAAAGATAGCATATTAAAAGAAGGAGTTGAAATATATGCCAGATAATGTAATACAAAGTTATGAAAATTTTAAAAAAGCTTTTAGTAAATTAAAAGAATTTGTCGATACAGATAATGGTAGTGAAAAAGATAGAGGAGCCATCATAAATGCATATCAATATACTTTTGAGTTATTTTGGAAAACCCTTCAAAAATATTTAAAGCAACAAGAATTATTAGATGAGTTAGGTCCAGGTTCAGTTATCAGAACAGCTTTTCAATATAATATTATCCAAGATGGTGAAACATATATGTATATGTTAAAAGATAGAAATCTAATAACCCATACATATAAAGAAGATGTGGCAGAAGGGATACACAATAGAATAAAGGAAGAATACATTTCAGAATTAGAGAAATTTATAGAATATTTTGATAAAAAAATATAAGAATAGGGAGGAAATAAAATGGCAGTAACATTTGAAAGTTATGAAAGAAGAATTAATCAAATAAAACCAGTAATGGAAAAATACGGAATAAAAGATTTTGAAGATGCATTAAAAATATGTACAGATAAAGGATTTAATCCATATGAAATCGTAAAAGGGGTACAACCAATTTGTTTTGAAAACGCAGCTTGGGCATATACATTAGGAGCAGCAATTGCTATTAAAAAAGGTTGCACAAAAGCAGCAGACGCAGCAAAAGCAATTGGAGAAGGATTACAAGCATTCTGTATCCCAGGCTCAGTTGCAGATGATAGAAAAGTTGGATTAGGACATGGAAACTTAGCATCAATGCTATTATCAGAAGATACAAAATGTTTCGCATTCTTAGCAGGACATGAAAGTTTTGCAGCAGCAGAAGGAGCAATCGGAATTGCAAAATCAGCAAACAAAGTAAGAAAACAACCATTAAGAGTTATCTTAAATGGACTTGGAAAAGATGCAGCACAAGTTATTTCAAGAATTAATGGATTTACATATGTAAAAACAGACTTTGATTTCTTCACAGGAAAAGTAAAAGTCGTAGAAGAAATTAAATATTCAGATGGAGAAAGAAGCGAAGTTAGATGTTATGGAGCAAATGATGTTAGAGAAGGTGTAGCAATCATGTGGATGGAAGATGTTGACGTATCTATAACAGGAAACTCAACAAACCCAACAAGATTCCAACATCCAGTTGCAGGAACATACAAAAAAGAAAGATTAGCAGAAGGTAAAAAATAC
Organism: uncultured Clostridium sp.; assembly: GCA_930982035.1. Classification (GTDB taxonomy): domain Bacteria; phylum Bacillota; class Clostridia; order TANB77; family CAG-508; genus CAG-269. Next base: position 12,909 of record CAKNJL010000053.1, on the reverse strand, counting down.
TTCTCAGTAGCATCAGGTGGAGGAACAGGAAGAACATTACACCCAGACAACATGGCAGCAGGACCAGCATCATATGGTATGACAGATACAATGGGAAGAATGCACTCAGATGCACAATTTGCAGGAAGTTCATCAGTACCAGCACATGTTGAAATGATGGGATTAATCGGAATGGGTAACAACCCAATGGTTGGAGCATCAGTTGCAGTAGCAGTAGCAGTAGAAGAAGCAATGAAATAGAGAAGACAAATCGGGCCAGGTTATAAAATGTATTTTTATTTCGACAAAATATGACATTATTGTAAATATCTAAGTAATATATGAGAGGTTTTACTTATATATGCAATATTATACGAGGAATACATTTTATAACCTGGTCCATTTTTTGTATAGAAAAAATCGGATTTTATCTTGATACGATGTGGATTTTTACGTATGTAACAAGGTTAGGTTTCTTATATTGAAAAATACTTAAATATGTGATGCAATAGAGTTACGTTAACATAAAGGAGGATAAAAATCATGAGTAGAAAAAGAATAATCGAGAAAGAAAATTTTTTCTTGGTAGAAGAACGGAAAGGTTCAGGTCCGTTAATAATTCAATCATCAGGATATACATCTGATGAAAAGGCTATTAAAGAGCCATGGATTTTGACACAAATTAGGACAATTCCTCATACGGACCGGTCCAATTTACCAGATCCAGTTATATTCCAGCATAACAATCTTATGCCTTATGAGTATCTAGATTGTCATGTGTGGACATTATACTTTAGACCTGAATGCACAGGTCTAGAAGAGGCTCTGAAAGAATTTACAGAATATTATGTAAATTTACCAGAAAAACCAATAATAATTGGTTATAGCAAGGGAGGCCTGTTCTTTGGAGCATTGACGGATTGTCTAGAAGACTTAAAGATCGTTCTTATAGCTCCTACATTGAAAACAGTTACAGGAGATGAAGAGGAAATGCTTCGACGTCTGGACAAAAGAGAGAGTAGTTCTGAAAAAAGGATGGAAAAGCTTCTGATTAAATTGCTAAAAAAATTAGTGAAGATAATTGGAAGCAGACGGCCTATAGACAGAGACATGTCAATAGGTTCAGAATTCCTGAAAAAACATACTTTGAAGAATTTGAGCAATAATAATAGCTTGTTAATTATTGCAACAGGTTCAGAAGAAACTTTGGCAGACAAGTTGTGCTCAAAATTTGGGCAGTTGATGAACCTTTCAAACAATTCAGATGGTATGACAGAAGAAGTAAAAGGAGTCCATGCACATATTACCATAGATATTCCAGCAACACATATTTCTGTCATGGATAACTTATTAACACAATGGGAAGTATATAAGTTTATCAGAAGATAATTTCCTAGCGTTGAAAGAGAATATTTGACTATATGATAGTTGAATATTCTCTTTTTTTGCATTATAACAAAATTAGTTTCGATATTATTCAATAAAAAATATATAGTATGTTTTTTAGAAGATAAGGCATACTAAATTTGTAATTAAAAAAAGCAGTTTAATTTTAATCTTTTATCATAATTTAATATATAAAAATAGGAGATATATATGAAAAAGTATCAAAAAACGATTATAATTACTTTTACTATAATATTCATCATTATAGTCATGGTAATATCATTTTTAGCATATACACAAAAATTGATAAGGCAAAGTATATTAACAAATTTAGGAGAAATTACTGAACAAGATGCAGAAAAGTTAGTAAATATAATAGCGAAAAATTTAAATCAATTGTTAGAAGCCATTATAATTATTTCAATCATAGTCATAATTATTACATTTTTTGTAACAATATATATTTTATTATCTAATATAAAAAATAAAGAAAAACTATATAAATTAGCATATGTTGACCCAATAACAGGACTAGGAAATTATAATGGTTTTTTAAGAAGAATAGAAGAAAGAATAGAAAATAATAGTAACAAAATGATTATCATAGTAGACATAGACAAATTTAAAACCTTCAATAAAAAATATGGACATATAAAAGGAAATGAATTATTAAAAAGAATAGGGGAAGAAACGAAAAAAATAGTTAGAAAAACAGATATTGTATGTCGATTAGGAAATGATGTATTTGGAATTTTTTTAAATGGTAAAGTAGATATAGAAAAAATAACAAATAGATTAAATAAAAATATAACTAAGATTCAAATTGATGATAAATGGTACAATATACACATATCAATTGGAATTTATGTATGCCATTCGCAAGAAAAAAGCATACAAGGAATAATTGATAAAGCGATTATAGCACATGATAGTGTGAAAGGAAAATATAATGAAAAATATGGTGTATATACAGATAAATTTGAACAACAACTTTCAAGAGAAAGTGAAATAGAAAATATGATGGAAGATGCAATTAATCACAAAGAATTTGAAGTATATTATCAACCACAAATATCAACAAAAACACAAAAGATAGAAGGGGCAGAAGCTTTAGTTAGATGGAACAAAAATGGAAAAATGATATCTCCAGGAGAGTTTATTCCAATATTTGAAAAAAATGGTTTTATTATAAATTTAGATAAATATATTTTTCAAAAAGTATGTGAAAACGTAAATGAAATGAAGAAAGAATTCAAAGAAATTCCTAAAATTTCAGTGAATATATCTAAAGAAAGTTTAGCAAATAATAATTTTCTTATGGAATATGAAGAATTTATAAAAAAATATAATATAATGTCAGAAGAAATAGAATTTGAAATAACAGAAAGAACAACAGTTAGTGAGGATATAGATATTCAAAATGTGTTAAAGGAAATAAGTAAAAAGGGATTTTGTATAGCAATAGATGATTTTGGGACTGGATACTCTTCATTAAATATGCTAGAAACATTGCCGATAGATACTTTAAAAATTGATAAGTCGTTTATAGATAAAATAAATATTAAAGAAGATAATACAAGTTTGATAGAAGCAATAATGTTTATTTCTCAAAAATTACATTTGAAAACGGTAGCAGAAGGAGTTGAAACAATAGAGCAAGTGAATTACTTAAAAAAATGGAATTGTGATTTAATACAAGGATATGTATATTCAAAACCATTAAAGTTTGAAGAGCTGAAAGAGAGATTAAGAAATGGTTCAATGTTAAGTTAAAGATTGGTAAAGAATGATGCTATATGGGAAATATATAATATAAAATCATTCACAATTTTGTATAAGCTAAATTTTCAAAGAAATTCTAAAAGAAAAAAGTGTGCTCTTGCACTCAGACCCTCTCTTATCGAGAGTACCGTGCATATCCCACATTTTTTTCTTTAAGAATTTCTAATTCAAATTTAGATACGCAAAATCGTTTATTTCTTTATATTATATATTTCCCATATAGCATCATTCTTCACCAATTATTAACTTAACGACATTGTAGCATCTCTCAATTCCTCTTTTTAGGAGGTTGTAGGCAGTTTTATTTCAAGCGAACAAAAATTTTATATTTTTTTATAAAAAGTATTGACAAATTGAAAAATAAAATATAAAATAAGAACAACAAAAGCGAACAATAATTTGCAAAACAAAAATTCAAGAATAGGAGTGATATATATGTATAAAGTTAAAAAAGCATTAAAAATAAAAAGTAATATAGGTACAGCGTTAGAAAGACATCCAGTACCAGTTTTAGGAATTGATTATAAAGTAAAAATAGAATATAAAAACGTAAAAGTACCAGAATTAAATGTGGAAAATAAACTAATAAAAATATCACTTCCTAATCGTTATAAAAAAGAAAATAATCAAGAAATTTTAGATTTAGCTATAGAAAAAATGTATGAACAAATTGCAAAAGTAGAAATAGAAAGAGCTATGGAAAAAACAAGATTAATGTTAGGATTTGCACCAGAAGATTATGAAATAAAAAATATGAAAAAGGAAATAGGAAGATGTGTAGAAGGTAAAATAACAATTAATCCTAAAATTGTAATGTTTCATAGAGATGTAATTGATTTTATTGTATTACATGAATATTGTCATTTAAAATATAAAACACACTCAAAATATTTTTATAGAATGATAGAAAAATATGAGCCAAACTTTGAAAAATACGAAAAAATAATAGAAACTAGCTTGTTTCAATACTAGAAATAAGGTATAATCATATTATGATGAAACAAATAAAAGTAAATAAAAAATACCATGAAAAGAAATTAAATAAAGTAATATTAAACAATTTACCTAATATGAATTATCCTACATTTTGTAAATTATTAAGGAAGAAAGACATAAAAGTAAATGGAAAAAGGACTAATAAAGACATTTTAGTGTATGAAAAAGATAAAATAGAAATATATCTTCCAAAAGAATTAGAAGATATAAAAATAGAACTGAACAAAGTGTATGAAGATGATAATATATTAGTAATTGACAAACCATCAAACATTGAAGTGACAGGGATAAATTCGTTAACAGAAATAATAGCTAAACAATATACAGATTATGAATTTAAACCACAACCATGTCATAGAATTGATAGAAATACAACTGGATTAGTTATATTTGCAAAAAATAAACAAGCATTAGAAATTTTATTAGAAAAGTTTAAAAATCATGAAATAGAAAAACATTATTTAGCACTAGTATATGGAATTCCAACCAAAAAAGCGGAAAGAGTAGAAGCCTATTTATTTAAAGATAATAAAAAAGCACAAGTATATATAAGTGATACTTTTAAAAAAGGATATCAAAAAATTATTACTTCATATAAAGTATTGGAAGAGAGAAAAGATAACACAGCTTTATTAGATGTGGAGATAGAAACGGGAAGAACACATCAAATAAGGGCACATCTAGCACATATGGGCTATCCAATTATTGGAGATGGCAAATATGGAAAAAATGATATTAATAAAAAATTTGGTAAGAAATACCAGATGCTATGTAGTTATAGACTAAAATTCAATTTTATAACAGAAAGTGGAATATTAGAATATTTGAAAGGAAAGGATATTAAATTACAATTGCCAGATAATAATAAAATAGCTAATGTAGATAAAACAAAAGCAGATGCAATTATTATTAACTAATATTTACATCTGTTTTTATTTAGTAACAAGTTGTTTATTAATCTACTTTTCCCCACAAATTTAAAGGCCATATTCTTATTGCGACTGTACTTTCTATTTTTTCTAATGGAATACATCCAAATGCTCTACAATCTGTACTATGAGGTCTATTATCACCCATAGCAAAAACGGTATTTTCAGGTACTACAAAATCTGAAAAGCCGACTCCTATAATATCTGTTACAACACCATCTTGTAAATATGGTTCTTCAAGTTCTTCACCATTTATATATACTTTTCCATCTTTTATTTCTACATGCTCTCCAGGAAGGGCGATTACTCTTTTAATATAACTTTCTTTTCCTATCTCAAGTACATATTTTGTAAATTTACCAAATATATTTGAAGGTTCATCTTCGTATACAGCAATAGGTTGTTCACTTTCTATTTCAGAACTTGTAAATGATTTTTTTGTAGGTGCTTCAAAAGTAATTATTTCTCCTCTTTCTGGTAAGGTTTTCGTTGTTCTTGTCCATCTATTTAGCCATAATCTTTGATTTTGTTCTAATGTTGGATACATGGATTTTTGTTTTACAATTGTAGGTGTACCAATAAAATATCTAAATAAAAGAGCTAATATTACAGCTATGATTATACAGTATACCCATTCTAATATATCTTTTATCTTTGGATTCACTTTTATCTCTCCTCTTATTATAAATGTTATTCTATTTATTTTTAAAATCTAATATATTATACTCCATATTTTTTATTTTTTCAATCCAAATGTAAAAATATTTTCAATTCATGGGAACTATTTGTTACACAATTTATATTCTTGGAAATTTGAATGTTAATTAAATATAAATTTTCATTATTTAGGTTGTGAATACTAAAGAACAATTTGTCATAATTCATAGTTTAAATAATTAGTTTTAGGATGTATATAGAAATTAACAATGAATGGTAATAAGTAAGTATTTAATTGATGAATTAAACGATATTCGTATTTTTTCTTGAAAAATATAGAGTTTTAATATATAATAGTAAAAGTAAAATATCATAATAAGGAGTAAGCAAATAATGTTTGAAGATATTATTGGAAATCAGCAAGTAAAAGAAGAGTTAACAAAAATAATAGAGGAAGAAAAAATACTACATAGTTATATGTTTGTTGGAATAGAAGGAATAGGAAAACAAATGATAGCCAAAAAGTTTGCTCAAATGATATTATGCACAAATGGGGGAAGAAAAGGATGTAATACATGTAAATCATGTATTGAATTTACTTCAAATAATAATCCCGATTTCCTATATATAGAGCCAGATGGTAATAATATAAAAATAGAACAAATAAGATATTTACAAAGAAAAATACAAGAAAAACCAATAATCTCAAATAGAAAAGTATATATAATAAATGATGCAGATAAAATGACTACAGAAGCACAAAATTGTTTATTGAAAACATTAGAAGAACCACCAGAATACAGTACAATTATATTAATAGGAAGTAATCAAAATTTATTCTTAAATACAATAAAATCAAGATGTATGATAATTTCATTTAAACCTATAGAAGCAGAACTAATAAAAAAATATTTAGAAGAAAAGTATGAGATGTTCAATACAAGTTCAAGTATGTTAGAAACATTTCAGGGGAGTATAGGGAAAGCGATAATATTAAAAGACAAAAAAGAGCAATATGAAAAAATAGAGATGATGATAAAAAATTTAGATAAAAAAGATATAATAGATATATTGAATTTGGGAGAAGAAATATACAAAAGTAAAGATGATATTATTGATATATTAGAATATATAAATGTAATATTATTGAAATTAGCCAAAGAAGAAGCAAAATATGTAAAATGTATAAACATTGTGGAAGATACTAAAAAAAGGCTGAAACAAAATGCAAATTATGATATGTGCATAGATAATATGATATTAAATATGTGGGAGGAAGTAAATTGAAAGATATAGTAGGGGTAAGATTTAAAAAATTAGGAAAAATATATTTCTTTAATCCTAAAAGATTAAAATTACGAAAAGGAGATAAAGTTATTGTAGAAACAGCACAAGGAGAAGAATATGGAGAAGTTATGATTCCCAATAGGACTGTTTCAGAAGATAAAATAATTGAACCATTAAAATTAATATTAAGAATTGCAAATGGCAGAGACCATAGGCATTACAAGGAATGTAGAGATTTAGAAAAAAAAGCATTTGAAGTATGTGAGAAAAAGATAAAAGAACATAAACTAGATATGACATTAACAGATGTAGAAGTAAAATTTGACAATAGTAAAATATTATTTTATTTCACAGCAGATGGAAGAATTGACTTTAGAGAATTAGTAAAAGACTTAGCATCAATATATAAAACAAGAATAGAATTAAGACAAATAGGAGTAAGAGATGAAGTAAGAAAAATAGGAGGAAATGGTGTATGTGGTAGAGAATTATGTTGTTGTACATTTTTAAATGATTTTGAAGCAGTATCTATAAAAATGGCAAAAGAACAGAATATATCATTAAATCCTTCAAAAATATCAGGAAATTGTGGAAGATTAATGTGTTGCTTAAAATATGAAAGCAATGTATATGAAGAAAAATTAAAAAAATTGCCACATATAGGCGCAATAGTGAAAACAGAAGAAGGAGAGGGAGAGATAGACTCAATAGAAACATTAAAAGAAAGAGTAAGAGTAAAAATAAAAAATGGTGATGATTACATCTATAGAAGATATGATGTAAAAGATATTAAAGTTATAAAAGATGAAGAAAAAGAAAGATTAGATCAAGAAGAAATAGAACATCAAAAAGAATTAGAAGAGCTAGAAAAGTTAGAAAAAGAAGATGAAGGAATGAGAGAAAAATAGTATATTAAAAGGCAAAATGTCTGTAAATTGTAAAAAAATAGAAAAATATGAAAAAATAAAAAGAATAGCATAAGTAGTTAAAGGAGGTGAAATAAATGGCATATAAAATAACAGATAAATGTATATCATGTGGAGCTTGTGCTGCAGAATGTCCAGTAGGATGTATATCACAAGGAGATGAAAGATTTGTAATTGACCAATCTGCTTGTATTAGTTGTGGTACATGTGCAGGAGTTTGTCCTGTAGAAGCACCAGAAGAAGAATAGAAAAGGGATTAGGGGACGGTCCTTTAAATCCCTGTTTTTAGGGATTTAGGGACGGACCTTAATCAAATCAAAAATAAATAAAATGATGAAATAAATTAAATTATTTGAATTCAAAAATTATTAGTTCAAAATTTTAAGTGAAGTGTTAATTATATTATTTTAGTGATTTATTTTGTATCAAAAAATTTGATTGTATCAATTCTATTTATAAAACTAATCAGATTTTCTTTATAAAATTAAATTCTCAGCTACGTTCCATTATGCATATAGAAAAATAAAATAGAAAAGGAGTGATGCCTATTGCCAAGGGTAGCAAGAAAATATATACAGTCGAATTTTATTCATATTGTAACAGAAGGGATAAAAAAGGAATTTATATTTTATCAGGATAAATATAAAAGCGAGTATATATTACTTTTAAAAAAATATATTGATGAAATGAAAAAATTGAAATTAATTTCATATTGTGTGATGGATAATCATGCACATATATTGATTTATACAGAAAATATTGAGGAGGTGTCTATGCTTATGAGGAAAATTAACACGGGATATGCAATTTATTATAATAAAAATGAGGAAAGAGTTGGATATGTATTTGCAAATAGATACTATTCCCAATCTATAAAGGATGAAACACATTTATTAACATGTATTCAATATATTCATCAAAATCCAGTTAAAGCCAGATTAGTCAATTTGCCAATTGAATACAAATTTTCATCTTTTAAAGATTTTTGTGAAAATAAATTGGATAGAAGGATAGCAAAGCTAATATTTGGAACAGAAAATTATTTGTTGGAATTTAATAAACTAAAGATTAATAATGATTTTGAAATTATAGATGTTTCAGAAGAAGTTGATAATAAAATTGAAAGTAAGCCAAAAATTGAGAGTCTAATCAATGATTTTTGCGAAGAATTCAAAGTGGATTTAAGTCAAGTAAAAAAGTCAAATTATTTAATTCTAAAGTTTAAAGAATATCTAAGTCGAAATTTCAAAATTACTAATAAAACTATATGTGGAATTTTAGGGATAGGAAAAAATCGAATAAAAGCAATAGAGAGTAAATTAAAATAGTTGTACTATACATAAAATTGCGTATTTTGATTATTATAGAAATGCAATAAAAATCGAAGATTGCAAATTTAGTGACAATTTTGTGAAGGCATATTTAGCGATAGAAGGTAAAAAAAGGCTTATATTTGGTTTAAAAAAGAAGCAAAAAAATACAAAATCTAAATCAAATGCAAGTGTAAAAATACATTTGCACAAGTAAATTAAACAATATAAAAGACAGTTAAGGAATAATTACACTTTTTCTGTCTTTTATTATTTGTAGTTAACTTCTATACACAAAAGATAATAAGCAAGGTCCGTCCCTAAATCCCCAAAAACAGGGATTTAGAGGACCGTCCCCCTAATCCCTGTTTGTAATTTCTTCTAAATTTAATAGTTCTTGCCATCTTTCATCAACAATTTTTTGGAAATCTTCTATCATCCATTCATTTCCAGGTTTAAACATATGTCTAAATCTTTTTTGTGGTTTTAAGAATTCTTCAATTGGTAATTTTTTAGCTGGTTTATATGAAATATGATATACACCATCAACAACTTCATATAGTGGCCAATAACAAGTTTCAACAGCAAGTTTATTGATTTTCATTAAATCTTCTGTTGGATATCCCCATCCTCTAGGACATGGAGACATTACATTTAAAAATGCAGGTCCTTCTGTATAAATTGCTTTTTCTGCTTTTTCATATAAATCTTTAAAATTCATATAAGCGATAGTTTGAGCTACATAAGGAATATGATGCCCTACCATGATTTTAGTTAAATCTTTTCTGCATTGTGTTTTTCCAGGTATAACACTTCCAGCAGGAGATGTTGTAGTATCTGCGTATTTTGGTGTTGCAGATGAACGTTGAATACCTGTATTCATGTATGCACCATTATCATAACATACATAAACCATATCATGTCCTCTTTCCATAGCTCCTGATAAAGATTGTAAACCGATATCATATGTTCCACCATCTCCACCAAAAGCGATGAATTTTGTGTCACCATCAGCAGGTAGTTTTCCTTGTTTTTTCATAGATACATATGCTGCTTCTGCTCCTGCAAGTGTTGCTCCAGCACATTCAAATGCTGTGTGAATAAATGAATCTGTCCAAGCTGTATATGGATATATAAATGTAGAAACCTCCATACAACCTGTAGCATTTGCGATAACAGCATGGTCTTCTGGTTTTAAAGCTCTCATAATATGTCTTGCGACAGGTGGAGCACCACAACCAGCACACATTCTATGTCCAGAAGTAAATCTTGAAGGTTTATTTGCAACGATTTCTTTTACATTATAAGGCATTATTTGTCACCTTCCTTTCTTAATCCTAAATAACGATAAGGATTATCTATTTTTCCTGTTTTTACGATTTCTGATAAATCATTATATACTTTTTCAATATCATCTGCTTTAGTATCTCTACCACCAATTCCATAAACATAGTTTATAGCAGGTACATGAACATTATTTACATACATTGCAGATGTTACATCTTCAAATAACGCACCACCTGCAGAATTTAAAGAATCTGCTTTATCTAATACGGCAATTGCTTTTAGATGTGATAATGCTTTTGAAATTTCTTCTACTGGGAATGGTCTAAATACACGAAGTTTTAATAGACCGGCTTTTACACCTTGTTCTCTTAATTTATCAACAACAAATTTTGTAGTACCAGCTGTTGAGTTCATACAAACAATAGCGATTTCTGCATCATCTAATTTATATTCTTCAAAAAGACCATATTTTCTACCAGTCATTTTTTCAAAATCTTTTGCAACATCTAAAATAACTTGTTTTGCATTTCTCATAGCTTCTGCTTGTTGTGCTTTATGTTCAAATAAATAACTTTGCAAATCTAATGGACCAACAGCAATTGGTTCATTTCTATTTAATAAATAATGTTCTGGCTTATATGTCCCAACAAATTCTTTTACTTTTTCATCTTCTTCTAATTCTATGTTTTCGATAGAATGAGAAGTAATAAATCCATCTTGGCAAACCATTAATGGAAGCATGACATTTTTATTTTCTGCAATTTTATGTGCCATTAAAAGATTATCATAAGCTTCTTGATTGTTTTCTGAAAATAGCATAATCCATCCAGCATCTCTTACTCCCATAGCATCTGAATGGTCATTATGAATGTTTAAAGGTCCTGATACAGCTCTGTTTACTAAAGACATTACGATAGGTAAACGTAAGCTAGAAGCAATATATATCATTTCCCACATTAAAGATAATCCATTTGCAGATGTAGCTGTCATAGCTCTTGCTCCTGCAGCTTCTGCACCAATACAAGCACTCATAGCGCTATGTTCACTTTCAACAGCAACAAATTCTGTATCTACTAATCCATTATCAACAAATGTTGAAAAATATTGAGGGATTTCTGTTGAAGGTGTAATAGGGAATGCTGCGACAACATCTGGATTGATTTGTTTCATAGCAGTTGCAGCTGCTTCATTACCACTTAATCTTTCTCTTATACTCATATTATTCAACACCTTCCTCTCTCATTTCAATAGCACCAAAAGGACATACTTTGGCACAAACGCCACAACCTTTACAGTAATCATAATTGAAATCTTTTCTTTTTAAATCATCTTTACCTACTGGAATAGCATCTTCTGGGCAAACAGGGAAGCATAAACCACATTGTTTACATTTATCTGATAAAAATACAGGATAAGAACTTCTCCAGTCACCTGTTTTGAAATCTCTTGCATTTCCAGAAGTATAAATATCTCCACCAGGAGTTAATTTCTCCATAGGTGTGTTGGCATTTATATCTGTCATTTTTTACATCATTCCTTTCATATATTTATTTATGACTAAGGTACAAATCTCACTTTATATATACCTTGTGCCATAAAAATTAATTTTTTATTGCTAAAATTTGAAAATTTTTCAATCTATTGTAATAGTCTAATTTATTGTATTTTTTTAACTTCTTTTAAAGCTATTTCTAATGCTTTCATATTTCCGTCTATAACTTCAGGTTTTTTAGCAAATTTATGTTTAAAAGAACCTTTCATATCTTCTAATAATTCATCATCTGTCATAATTTTACTTACTTTTACAATTGCTGCAAGCATAGGTGTATTTGGGAAATATCTTCCTAAAGCTTCCTCTGATATTTTTCTAGCATCAATTGTATAAATTTCTCCAGAATATCCTTTTAAGGCTTTCTTTAAGTAATCTGCAGATTTTGTTGTGTTAATAACAATTGCTCCAGTTTCTTTTAAACCAGAAGTAACATCAACAGATTCTAAAAGAGTATCATCTACGACTACAACATAATCTGGTTCGTAAATATTGCTATGAATTGTGATAGGTGTTTCACTAATTCTGTTATATGCAGTAATAGGGGCTCCCATTCTTTCAGGACCATATTCAGGGAAACCTTGAATATATTTACCTGTATTAAATGCAGCATCTGCTAATAATAAAGATGCTGTTTTGGCACCTTGTCCACCTCTACCATGCCATCTAATTTCTATCATGTTATCCATTCTTAATGCCTCCTTTTATATTAAAATTTTACGCCTTTAGTATATGCCTAAATGGGTTTAATGTCAATAGAGTTGACTTTTAAGTTTCGGTATTTTGAAAAACTGATTTTATAAAAACAATAAAATTGGTAA
>CAKNJL010000052.1 GCA_930982035.1 uncultured Clostridium sp. | reverse complement strand
GGTGAAATATTCGTTTCTAAACTTTTAAGGTGATTTTATCATAAATTAAATACATTTTCTAGTGAAATATACTTGACAGTTTACAATAATAAAGATAAAATAGATATGGTAGGAAAAAATATATTTAAAATAAACATATATATTTATTTCGAACATTGAAAATTAAATAAGAAAGAGGTGTATGATTATGACTATTGTAATCATTATCGCCGCTGTCTTAATCTCGCTTGCAATAGGATTTCTAGTAGGAATGATATACAGAAAAAAAGTTGCAGAATCTAAAATTCAAGGAGCAGAAAATGAAGCAAAAAGATTAATTGATTTAGCGAAAAAAGAAGGAGAAAATCTTAAGAAAGAAGAGATTTTTAAGGCTAAAGAAGAAATTATGAATAATAGAAAAGAATTAGATCAAGAGATTAAAGAAAGAAGAGGCGAAGTACAAAAACAAGAAGCAAGACTAATTCAAAAAGAAGAAAATTTAGAAAAGCGTGCAGAAAATTTTGAAAAAAGAGAACAAGAACTAGAGAGGGAAAGACAAAGTATTGAAAAAGAAAAACAAGATTTAGAAAAAATGCGCGAACAAGAAATGGTTGAACTTCAAAAAATTGCATCTTTAAGTAAAGAAGAAGCAAAAGTAAGGTTACTTACAGAAATGGATAAGGAAATTACAGCAGAAAAAGCAGCATTAATAAGAGAAAAAGAGCAAAAGGCAAAAGAAGATGCAACAAAAAATGCTAAAGAAATTTTATGTTATGCAGTACAAAAATGTGCAGCAGATCATTCACAAGAAACTACTGTATCAATAGTGGCGCTTCCAAATGATGATATGAAAGGAAGAATTATTGGTAGAGAGGGAAGGAATATAAAAGCATTAGAAACATTAACAGGAATTGATTTAATAATCGATGATACACCGGAGGCTGTAGTGTTATCAGGATTTGACCCATTAAGAAGAGAAGTTGCAAAAATTGCTCTAGAAAAATTAATTGATGATGGAAGAATACATCCAGCTAAAATAGAAGAAATGGTAGAAAAAGCTAAGGAAGAACTAGATGCAACAATTAAAGAAGAAGGAGAAAGAGCAGTTTTAGAAACAGGAGTAATAGGATTACATCCAGACATAGTAAAACTAATTGGAAAACTAAAATACAGAACAAGCTATGGACAAAATGTATTAAACCATTCAATAGAAGTTTCAAATTTAGCAAGAATTATGGCAGAAGAATTAGGGTTAGATGCTAAACGTGCAAGAAGAGCAGGATTATTACATGATATTGGAAAAGCATTAGACCATGATATGGAAGGAACTCATGTAGAAATTGGTGTAGATATATTGAAAAAGTATAAAGAAAATCCATTAATAATAAATGCAGTGGAAGCACACCATGGTGATGTTGAACCTCAAACATTAGAAGCAGTTTTAGTACAAGCAGCAGATGCTATATCAGCATCAAGACCAGGTGCGAGAAGAGAAACATTGGAAGCATATATCAAAAGATTACAAAATCTTGAAGAAATTGCAGATTCTTTTGATGGAGTTGAAAAATCATTTGCTATACAAGCAGGTCGTGAAGTTAGAGTTTTAGTAAAACCAGATAAAATTTCAGATGACCAAATGACAATATTGGCAAGAGATGTTTCTAAGAAAATAGAAAATGAAATGGATTATCCAGGACAAATAAAAGTTAATGTTATAAGAGAAACAAGAACAGTCGATTATGCAAAATAAAATGCATAAAAAAGAGAATATTCTAAAATAGGAACCTGAAAACAAAAAAATCCAACTCTTATCGAGTTGGATTTTTTTGTTTTCAGGTTCCTATTTTAGGACACCATGTTCAAATTTGAGAATATTTTACAACTAGAGATATTATACTTTTATCATCAATTGCAACAATTTGGTATAATCCATAACCTGTACTTACTACATATTTAATCATGTTATCATCAAGGATTCCATTGTTAACACGAGTGAATATATTAGGATGTAATCTAGAACGATTGCTATCTGATTTCGACATGCATTCTTTTAGATAACTGCAAGCTTCAATATCAGTAAATTTGAACTTTTCAGGTCTTTCTTCCGGTTTGAGTTCTTTAGAATATCGCCTAGTTCCACATAAGCGGAAACAATCAACTACTACATATATGGGTTTATTTACTAATGGATCAACTGCTACAACCTGATATAAAGCATCACCTATACTAACAACATATTTCTTCATGTTGCTGTCACATATTCCGTTTTGTACTAAGTTTAACTGCTCTTTTCTTATCTTGATATTCTTGGATATTGGTTCAAGATAGCTATTTATTACTCTTAAAGCTACTCTTGGTGTAAAATCTTCTAACCGTTTCAAATACATTAATGCATTCATAATTATTCCTCCTAAATATTAGTTTGAAATTTGAAAGTATTGGGCTATATGCTAATATTTTATCATATTTACATAATGAAATCAAATAAAAATTTAGAGCGGACAGGTATATAAGTAAAGGTTTATTATCCGTTCTAATTTTCGGCTACAAAATTGATTGTCGTGCGTTAGATAGATTATTATTATTTATAAAGAATAATTGGTATGATGAAAACGAGAAAGTTAGTTTAATGTATAAAAAGAAACAAGATTTTAGCAGACTTAAACTTATTTTGCAATATTTACTATCTATTGACATTATTTTTTAAAAAATATATAATGTAGATACAATTTAAAAAAGCCTAATATTTCATATGAGGCAGAAAACGGACAAATAAAATTTAAATGAAAGTTTATATCTTTAAGTGAAATAATAGAAACTATATTATTATTAAATGAAACATCTAGAAGAACTGAAGTAAAAATATGTAAGCATTGTGTTAACTCATTTATTACTGAAAAAATTAAATCTGAATATGATACTATAAAATGTAGAAAGAGAGAAAATTTAAACAAGAGCAGACAAAAGAAAAAAATATGTTGAATAAGTTTTATATTAGAATATGTAGATTGGAGGTACAATATGATTGAAGTAAAAAACTTTGACAACTGGATTGAAGATACTGAATCTGGAAAGTTTGGTAGTGGTGCTAGTGAAAAAATATGGCTTGTAAATCCTGAAAACGATGAAAAAGGAATTTTTAAATTTCCTAAAGTAAAACATGATGGGACAATAACAGGAGAATATTGGGCAGAAAAACTTGCTACAGAAATAGGAAAACTAATAGAGGTAGAATGTGCTAAAGTTGATATTGGTACATATAAGCGGAAGAATTGGTTCAATGAGTTATAGTTTTTTAAGCAATATTACTTCTTTAATGGAAGGAGTTGAATTCATTTTAGGAAAATATCCTTATTATGATAGAGATACATTGATAGACAAATATTCTAGTATGCCATACTCTTTTCAAATGATTGTAGAAAGTATGAAACCACTATTAGGAATAAGTACAATTTCAAAAATATTATTATTTGACGCACTTATAGGTAACAGTGATAGGCATCATAGTAATTGGGGTATTACGGAAACTAAGGCATTTCTATCTGTAGAAAAAGGTGTGTTTCCAGTTAATGCAATGACATTGAGTCCGTTATATGATAATGGTTCATCACTATGTTCATATATAAATGAAAGTGATATTGAAAAAATTTTAAAAGATAAAATGAGATATGAATCTATTATAAATACGAAATCAAAATCAGCTATAGGTTGGAATAGTATACGACCGATTAGACATTTTGAATTGATTAAAAATTTAAGGAATGAGTATTATGAGTCAACGGTTAATTTTGTAATAAATATTAAGAAAAATGTAACTGAGCAATCAATTAATGCTATTCTAAGTAATTTTGATGATAATATTATAAGTAAGCAAATGAAGAAATTATTAAAAAAATTTATAATTGATAGAAGAAATAGAATTATTGAGATATATAATTTAGATAGTGAGGTATAAAAATGGAAAAAGATTTAGTATATTTAGTATGGACAGATGTAAAGACAGGCAATAAATATAAAGTTGCAGAATTATATAAACAAGGAAATACATTTTATTTTAAATATATTTTAGAAAATGTTAAAGAGGCACAAAAAGCAGGTTTTAAACTACTTGTAGCATTTCCGCAAATTAATGCATTATATGATAATCCAAAATTATTTGCTAATTTTGCAGCAAGATTACCAGAGCCAACAAGACCAGAGATTAAAGAAATTTTAGCAACATATGGAATGACAGAATATGATGATTTTGAACTATTAAAAAGAAGTGGTGCAAAACTTCCTACTGATGATTATGAATTTGTAACATAATTTTTTCATTTTTTGACCAATTTTTACATATATATACTAAAAATAGTCAGAAATAAAAATAGTATGAGAAATGAGGAAAACATATGACAATAAATTTTATAATTGCGCAAATTATAGGCATATTAGCATTAATTATTTTGATG
This sequence comes from uncultured Clostridium sp., assembly GCA_930982035.1. GTDB lineage: Bacteria > Bacillota > Clostridia > TANB77 > CAG-508 > CAG-269. The sequence continues at coordinate 11,442 of CAKNJL010000052.1, read as the reverse complement.
TTAAGTTTTCAAAAAAATGAAAAAAAGTTATTATTAAAATATCAAATTATTTCTAGTTTTTTGTATGCGCTACAATATGTTTTCTTAGGAGCTTATACTGGTAGTTTAATGAACTTAACATGTATGGTAAGAAATTTTATTTTTAATAAATATAATAATAAAAAAGTACCTATTCATTGGTTGATAATAATAGTTATTTTAATGATAGTATTTTTACTAATAAGTTATGTTAGAACAATAAGTTTATTGCCGATGCTTGCAGTTGTTCTTTATAGTATTGCTGTATGGTATGGTAATTTAAAGTTAATTAGATGTACTGAAGTTATTTCTTGTACTCTTTTTATTGTATATAATATTAGAGTATTAGCAATTACTGGACTTATTGCAATAATGATTGAATTAATAGCTGCACTAATTGCAATATATAGATTTGATATAAAAAAATTAAACTCTAATGAAAACCAATAAACTATAAAAAAATAATATGATTATATAGCTTGAAATTATAGATAATAATAATAAAAATTTATAGTGGAGGTGTCCTATGTCTTGTACATATTATTTAAGAGATAAAAAAATTACTAATCAAATAATTAAAGAGATAAATTTATTAGAGAAAGAGTTTAATTCTAGGCTTAATAATTTGTATGGAGAACTTAACAATAAAATTGTCAGTATCTTGCCAATCAATAATAAAGATGTAATGGAGGAATGTAAACAATACGAGCCTAACTACACAAATGAAACAACATTTTATATCGATCCGATTAATAAATATGATATTGGAGTACAGGTTGCAGGAGATTTTAGATTTCGTAACTTTGTGGATTTAAATCATTTCATTAGTTTTTATGAAGAAAATAAGTCTAAATATATCATTGTTGATGAATATGACACTGAGTTTACTTTGAATGAATTCTTAAAGGAAGTAAATTTTAAGTAAGCGACATTATCATTAAGATATATTAGAAAAAATATGGGAGAAAAATACAAAAATGATAGATAATAATAGATTAAATCATTCATTAGCAGTTGAAAGATGATGAATTGCAAAACTTATTTATATTAGGCTTTAACCATGATATTGGTTATGAATATGGAAATACAAGTTAATCTTATTGATAAAGCTGAAAAGTTTATACATTGGATTTGTAAAAAGTTTGCCATTAATGAAGAGGATAGCCTTATTAGAGATTTTCAAAAAGAAACTAATACTTTTATTAATCCAGAAAAGCAAATTGAATATGAATTAGAAAAAGAAACAGACGAATTGTCTTTATAAGACTATTTTCTGTTTCTTTATACTATTTTTTCTTTGCAATAACATTATAAATATGCCAATGTTTCATTTTTCCCAGTCCGGTTTTTCCATCTTTTTCAATTTCATTAAAATGTATTATCTCAAAAGAATTTTTAAATAAATCTAATGTTTGTTCTTTAGATAAAAATGTCATTTCTTTTTTTATTTTTGCCCATGAATCATTTAATCCAAAAAAATTCCCCACAAAATAACCGTTCTTTAAGAATACTGTCAACTATTTTATTCCAAAATTGATTAAAGCAATCTTTTTTACAAAGAGGAATACTAAAATTGGCAACTAATAGTTTAGTTTTTTCTAATTTGATGTTTTCAAAATTTTGTCTAGTAAATCTAAATTTTTTAATTTCCTCATTATCTAATTTACTAGATATAATTTGTTCGGTATCTTCTTTATCTATTGCTAAAACATTCCATCCATTTTTTATTAAATAGATTGTATCTTTGCCTGCACCACATCCCAAATCAATAGCATTTTCTGGTTTTATATTCATATTTATAATTTTTTTAACCATTGGATGTGGTAAAGCATTTTCTGTATTTTTATAATAATCTTCTATATTCCCCATAATTCAATTCCTTTCTCTTTATTAATAGATATTATAGCACATTTTCTGTAAAAAGTAACACAATTTACGGTCCACATGGAGTCGGTAAAACACATTTAACTTGTAGAATTGCAAACGAATTAATAAAAATTCAGAAATAAGTTGTATTTGGAGCAATAATTAAATTATTAAAAAAATTAAAACACCAAGTTCTGATTTACTCAAACACTTGGTGTTCTAATGGTGCAGATGGCCGGAATCGAACCGGCACGAGGTTTAACCCTCGCAGGATTTTAAGTTATTCTATCATTTTAATGGTTAGTGATGAATAATACTTTTTAATACTGTTATCTTTGTATTCAAAACTCTCTTATTTCGAACAATTTCGTTGTTTTTATTGTAACATAAACATTCTTAAATTTATATAAATCTATCATAACTTTTTTAAGTTTTGTTAGAAATTTGTTAGAAAAATTTTAAACAGTAGTATAACAATAAACAGACGACACACCTTTTAAGTATGTCGTCCATTTTCTTAGGGCTAATTAGTCGATTGAAGTTACAAGTATGTTTTTCATGCCATGCTCATTCTTCTTTCTTCCTTCTTTAGCTACCAACTTGCCGTAATTTCTGAAACTTCTGTGACCATATTCGGTTGTGATAACACAATTTCCAATTTCAGAATGGATGTCTAATGTATTGAACATCATTTCAGTATATTCCCGGGACTCGTTGGGCTTAAGCTCTCCACCTAAGATTTCAAGTGTGACTGATGTTTTGTTTGTTACTGTCATAACAGCACCTCCTAATTTATTTATAATTATATTATAATATATTTTACATAAAATATCAAATTTTGCATAGTTAAAATTCAAACCGAACAGGCATAAGTTTATTACCTGTTCTACTTTTTCGCCACAAAATCGATTGTCGTGCGAAGGAAAGGAAAATATATGCAAGATTTTAATTTCTATAAAGTTAATGAAACATTAAACCATAAATATTATCAAATACCACAGGAATTATTTATAAATCCATTATATAAAAATACATTAAATTCTGATAGTAAATTGTTATATGGTTTCTTATTAGATAGATTATCATTATCAATAAAGAATAATTGGCATGACGAAAACGGAAATGTGTATTTGATATTTACTAGAAAAGAAGTACAAGATAAATTAAATTTATCTGATAAAACTGTTACTAAAGCATTTAAACAGTTATCAGATGCTAATTTAATATATGAAAAGAAACAAGGTTTTAGCAAACCAAAACTTATATATGTTGCAAAAATACAACATATAAATTTAGAAAATACTCATAATCGTAAAAATTACGATTATATAAACGGAAATTCTACGGTTACCGAATCGGAAAATTTACGAACAATCAATACTAATAATAATTATACTTATACAAAAAATAATACAAATAAAAATTCAATAAAATATTCTGGTAGAGATTATTCTCCTGAATTTTTAAACAGCTTATATGCTAATATATAACAACTTATATAAAACACAAAAGTAGTTATGCTTTTGTGAAAATAGCAATATAAAAATTGGTTATCGATTTTTGTGTTGCTATTTTTTAACTAAATTTGCTTTAGCATATTTAGTTAAAACCTAAAAAATACCAAGTGTATTTTTTAGGCAAACGGGTGCAGGGTGTCCCTGCCACACTAACACTTTTTGCCATAAGGCTAAAAAAGTGTTGTAGTGTGTTACAACACAATCTAAAAAAGCACAAATTTAAGAACATAAAGTGTTTGTTCAGCAAACTAAAAAGGAGGTGCTTATAAATGAGTTATGCTATTATTAGAAACACAAAATATAAAAGAGAAAACCTAAAAGGTATATATCGCCATAACGAAAGAAGAAATAAAAATTATTCTAATAAAAATATAAATCCAGAATTATCTCATCGCAATTATTCACTAAAAAATTGTAAACATTCTTATGAAAAAGAGTTTGATTTAATAAAAGAAAAATATAATTTAAAAGGACAAATAAAAACAGTTAGTAATATTGCTTGTGAATATATTATTACTTCTGATAAAGAATATTTTAATAGTATTGGAATAGATGAAACTAAAAGATATTTTGAAATAGCTTATAAATTTGTATGTGAATATAAAAATTTAGGAGAACAATATATTTTATCAGCCAAAGTACATATGGATGAAGAAACTCCACATATGCATCTAGTTTTTATTCCAGTAGTTCATACCAAAGATAAAAAAGGAAATTGTATTGATAAAATCACTTGTAGTGAATTTTGGAAAGCAAAAGATAGTTACAGACAATTACAAGATGCTTTTTATAACTATATGGTTGCAAATAATTTTGAATTAGATCGAGGGAATCCAAGTGAAAGAGTTCATTTATCAGTTGAAGATTATAAAAAGATTACAAATTTTGAAGAAAGTAAAACATTATTACAAGATATAAAAATAGAATTACCAGAAGTTCCTGATATTTCCGATTTCAGATGGACAATCAAAAATAGAGATGAAAAAATTCAAGAACAAATTATAAAACCTAAAGATAAAGCAATGAAAGAATTACAAGAGCAAAATACTTTACTTGCTCTAACTTTAAATAAACAAATGCAAACTGTAGATAAAGCAGTAAAATATGAAAAAGAAATTAAGCCTATTTTAGAAGAAAATATTGGACTTAAAGAAAAATACGAAACTTTAGAAAATACCTATAATCTTAAGCTGCAGGAAGAAAAAACTAGAATTCAAGATAAATACGAAAACAGAATTTACAATTTAGAGAAAGAAAATAATTTTTTGAGGAAAGTTATAAATACTTTGCAGAAAACAGTTGAAAAATTTATTCATTGGATTTGTGTGAAGTTTTCTATTTCTGAAGAAGATGCGTTAATTAGGAATTTTGAACTTGAAAATGATACTTATATTGATCCTATAAAACAAATTGAACATGAAGAAGAACTAGAATATACTGAATTTGAAATATAATTAGACAAATTATGTAAAATGTTGTATAATTGGGTTGAGTATGAGTAATATCTCGTATTTGATGGTACCTGTTTACTATATTTAATTTAAGGAGGATTTCATCATGAAAAAAGAAGTAATACTTGTACCGAAGGAAAAATGTCCATTGGATGTTTTGGCTGAAATGGGAGAACGGACCAAGAACTCTTGGATTTTCTTCCATTATAATGTAGTCGAAAGTTTATGTCGAACAGCAGAGGTCGATACAGACCATCCTTCCTACATTATGTGTGAATGGAAAGCTACCAAAGATTTTCCAAAAACACTTTTGTATATCGAAGAATTTTTAGGTACTGCAAAAGTCTGGATAAAAGTCTTAAGGATTGATGCCGTTGATATAGCTTTTTCGATACCCTCTGCAGATCCCGAAGACATCTATTTTTTGAAAATGGACGAATAATTTTTCTAAACTGGAGAGAAACATACCTCTATAGCTTGTTTCTCTCCTTAATTTTATTCATATTCTATTGGAAATCCCTCACTTCTTAATGCTTGTAATCCCTTCTCGCAAAATTCTTCTTTTATCATAATATAGTCTTTTGAAAAAGTAGAAACTATTAAAATATTCATTCCTTGGTTAGCAATAATTTCAGCTATTTTAGCTAAAAATCCTACTGTTTGAAAAGGTACAGCCGGTTTAAATTCTATAAGTTTATAATCTCCAACTAATTCTAATACTTTCAAATTTTTAATATTTTCTTTTTTAGTTATTACTGTTATTTCATCTTTATCCTTTGAAACCATAAAATGAATGTCTGGTTTCTCCATAATATCAGTTTTCACATAAACATATGTACCTTTCATGACTGTCGCGATACTCTTTGGAATTGCTTCTTGTAAATCCATAAAATTTTCCTCCTTAAATATAAATATTTTATTGGTCAATTTATTGGTCAATTTTTAACCAATAAACTATTTTAAAATTTTCCATTTTCCAATCTTGTTCGATCCTTCTCGCTCAATTATATTCATATCCTTTAAAATAGCTATATTATACTTTATTTTTTCTCTTGGTACTCCTAATATTTTTCCCATTTCGTTTTGAGTAATTTTTGCATTTTGTTTAATTAATGAAAGAATCTTATTTTGAATTATACTTAATTCTTTTTGGTCACTTTCTTGGTTAATTTCTTGGTCATATTCAAATGGGTTTTCTCTATATTTAAATGTAACCCTTAAAAAATGTTCCATAAATTTAAAACAACTTTTATCGTAAGCATCTAGTATTCTTAATACTCCAGATCCAATATTTTCAATCAAATCGACATCTTTAAATACTCTAATAAGTTCTTTATTTCTTGGAGCAGTAACACCTTCTAAAAATTCTTCTTGTGATAATTCTTGAGGTAAACCTCCTGCAGATGTAATTTCAATTCTATCAGAATACAATTCTATAATTGGAGAATTTCCATAAGAATAATCATTATGTACAATGGCATTTATAACTGCTTCTTTTAAAGCTGCTTTATCTATCATTTCTACTTCTTTTCTACCTTTATATTCTATTTTAGCATAAACAGTATTTTCTGCATCAAGTCTATCTAATATTCTTTGAGTTGCGGTAATTATACAACGATACCCATATTCTTGATTTTCTACTAAATCCATTTTATTAGTGCCTAAATATTTTACAAGTTTTATTGAAACATTATTTTCATCTGCTAACAAAAATGCATTATAATTGTATTTGCCTTCACTTGTTAATAAATCAAGATTTTGTAAAAAGTTATCATTTAATTTTAATCCATGTTCTTCATAATAAATTTTTAATTGATTAAATGTTAATTCTTGTCTTGGCGAGTCAATTTCTTTTAATGTATTTTTAATCCTTTTGGAATACATATCATCAATCATTCTTTCTGTCATTCGTTCTTTACTACTACCAACTCTAATATAACAACCTTCGGGTGTTCTTCCTTTTTTTCTTAAATAATATGGTTTTTCAGTTCCACTTGATATTACTACTTTTATTACTTCTTTATTGTCTATTGTTTCCACAACTACATCAAATAATCCTAAAGTTGATGGCTGTATATTATTTTTTATTCTATCTTTTACTTGTAATTGTGTTAAATCTACATCTTGAACTCCAACAACTTGTCCGTTTTTTCTAATTCCTACATAAATAATTCCACCTTCTTTGTAGTTAAGAAAAGCTATTACTTCTTGCTCGAAATCCTCATTTAGTTGTTCTTTGTTTTCAATTCTATTTGTTTCAGTATTTTGCATAAAATCACTCTCCTTTGTTCCATTCAATTTCCTGCTCTATCTTCTTTATAGTATCATATAAATTATTTATTTCAATATTTTGGTTAATGTCTTTTAGAATAAAAACTCTAAATAATAATTTTATTTTCAATAACATATATAAATTACTTTCTCCATAAAATCTATTTTTATTTTTATCTAAATGTGCAAAAAAGTTCCTGTGATTTGTAAGTTTTTTATATATCTTTAATTTTTTTCTATCATTACCTGAAAAAATTGTTTTTCCTTCTATAGAATTTAAATATTCTTTCATAATATCTTTAAAGTCCTTATTTACATTTTTTAATTCTTTTTTTGTTTGGATAGTTTTTTTCAGGTTTTGTTTATGTATACATTTATAATATCCTTCCATGCAGTTTGTAATAGTACTTAAAGCAATTTCTATAAAATATTTTACAGAGCATAAATTCATATAAATGTCATAGATAATATGACTATCTTTTCTTACTTTTAACCAGTTTTTATATACTTGTTTTATATTTTGAATATTTATTTTTCCTAGTACACAACTATAACTATTATAATTATTACTTCCATCATATTTACTTGAAAAAGGATATGAATATTCAAATGTTTTATTTTCATTACTTATTCTGATTTTTCTAATTTCTAAATAATATCCTAAATTCAAAATTAAAAATTCATAAAATAATAAGAAATGATGTATATATCTTTCAGTTGTTAATTTTGTACTATTATATAAGGTTACTTTATAATATCTTCCTTTGAATATTAGTTCCATTAAATAATGAATCTTACCAATAGAAAATTTAACTTCCCTTCCTATACTTTCTTCTATGTTAACCATATCAAATTTTTTATATTCTAATTCCACTTCTATCTTGTCTACTTTATAGTCTTTTATATCTTCAATATAATAATCTGTAATAAAAGCATTAAATTTTATCGATATCTTAATATTATTTCCTATACTATGCTTTCCCAAATAACAATCGTAAAAAGTATATAACTTTTCATTTTCATCTTTTAAATATACTAATTTATCTATTTTTTGATTCCACATAATATTTCTAAAAAATCTATAAACATTAGAATTTATATCATTCTCTACGATATTGATGTCTTTATTTATAAAATCTATTGTCAAATCCTTTATACTAATAGATTTACCATTAATAATTAATTCATTCATTGCTAATACTCCATTACTTATTATCTATTAACCACTCATATACTTCATCTTCTGTTAAAATTCCATGTTTCAATTTATTAACTCTATCTTTAGCATCTTTTTTCCACTTATCAAAATCTTTTTTCATTTGCTTATTATCTTTATTTCTACCAACTGCCATTGATTTTAATTGGTATAATCTTCTGTATTCTGCTAGAGCTTTATTTTGTTTTAACCTTTCATTATATGCTTCCATTGCTCCTTTTTCTCTACAAGTCTTTCCTTCAGGTTTTGGGTAATCACAATAAATTTCATCAAGTCTTGAATTAGGTATAAAGTACATTCCACAGTTTTGACATTTCTTTATTGGATTATTAGTTGTTTTTACTAATTCTTCTAATACTGCATAACATATCGCTGATAAATCATTACTTTGGTGAGTATCAATCATAGAGACAAGCATACTATTTTCTTTTAATTTTTCAAGTAGTTTTTCTTCGCTATCTCCCATAAATTCAAGATATTTATTTGAGTAACTATCTTTGATTATATTGTCATTTTTATTATATAAAAAGGCTTGTCCTTTATGCTTTATTAAATATACTGCAAATCTTTGACTGTGAGTATATTCTCTTAATTCTTCCTTATCATTGATATTATACACATAATCTACAAAATCCTTCATTTCATCTTGAATATTTTGAATTTGATATTGTAAATCATTGTAAATTTTTGTAACCTCATTTATATATTCTTCATGTGTAGTATATTTTCCTTTTAATTCAAAAGTATAGTTTTCATCAATCTCTTTTAATATTTCAAATCCATATGCAAAAAAGAATGTTTCATATGCTGTTTCAAAATTTTCTAATTTAGCATTTAAAAATCTCAATAAAAACATTCCAAACTTTTCTACATAAGGAAAATACATATTACCTGGATATTTTAGTCCATCTTCACCTTCTTCTATTTTTGCTTTTTTATTATAAGATATTGTCATTAATCTATTTTCATGATCTGTTTTTGTTTCAGTTTTATAAGTATACATAGGTGTTGAATAATATTCTTCTCTTTTTTCTTTATTAAACCAAATATAAAAACTATCAAAAAATTTTTTTTCTGGCAAATTTGCTTTCATTTCAATACTTCCTCCAAATTTATAGTTAACAATTTTTATTTTTTTACAATTTGTTATTGACAATCTATAATTATTATACTATAATGCTATCATAATTACAATAGTTTTACAAGTAAAAATTGTAAAACTGCAAAAGTACATTGAAAAATACACTAAATTCCAGTGTCATAACACTAATATTATAGAACGAAATAATGATACTTCGGCTTGGCTTAATATGATGTTGAGGAGTCGCTCGGTTGGTAACGGAGAGGTGAAATTCCTATGTAGGTAAACTAACTATAATATTCCTTTAAGTAGATAGGACGGTTAAAAAATCTACTAAATTATATGCAAAATTTTGATTTTACAAGAAACGGAGGATTACAAATGCAAGATAACAATTATACACAAGAAATGTTTGCTAATTATCCTGATGTTGTTGATGTATCTGGACTACAATCAATGCTAGGAAATATTGGTAGACAAACAGCATACGAATTAGTACGAAAAGGTACTATAAAAGCAATTAAAGTTGGAAAGCTATACAGAATACCTAAGATAAATGTTATCGCTTTTTTAACTAAAAATACTGTTTAAAATTAGGAAGGAGATTTTTTATGTATAACATTACAGCATATTTAACAATTAAGAATAAGACCTTTTATACAGTATTAACGAACGGCGTAGATGGCATTAGAAAATTAAAATGGGTATCTACAGGGATAAAAGAAAATGAAAGTAAGAAAAAAGCTGAAAAGAAACTTATTCAAATAAGAGATGAATTTATAAACAAATTAGAAACAATTACAACTACTAAAACAGAAGATAAAAAAGTACAAATATCATTTGCAGACTTTATGATTAAATGGCTTGATATGATAAAACATCAAGTAGAAGAATCTACATATACAGGTTATAAAAGACAAATTGAAGGTAGAACGAAAGAATATTTTACGAAACATCCTATAATGATAGCAGATTTAAAACCTGTTCATATTTTAGATTTTTATAATTGGCTATACTCACAAGGATTAAAAGGAAACACAGTTGTAAAATATCATGCTAATATAAGAAAAGCATTAGATTATGCAGTACAAACTGATTTAATACAAAGTAATCCTGCTATAAAAGTTGGTAGACCACAACAAGAACAGTTTATTGCAGATTACTATAATCAAGAAGAACTAAATAATTTATTTAAAGTTGTAAAGGATACGCAATTAGAATTAATTGTTTATTTAACAGCTTTTTATGGTTTACGAAGAAGCGAAGTTTTAGGTATTAGATGGTCTGCAATAGATTTTGAAAATAAAACAATTACAATAAGCCATAAAGTTGTAACAGTCACAAATGAAGATGAAGAAATCAAAACGAAAACAAAAATGATTACCAAAAGCAAAACAAAGAATAAATCTAGTTATAGAACATTTCCTTTATTTAAAGAAATTGAAAATCTTTTATTATATACTAGAAAAATGCAAGAATATTATGCATCTATATTTAAAGATAGTTACAATAAACAATATAAAGATTTCGTTTGTTTAGATGAATTGGGAAATTTAAGAAAACCTGATTATGTTAGTCATAAATTCAAACAAATATTAAGAAATAATGATTTAAGAGAAATAAGATTTCACGATTTAAGACATAGTTGTGCTACATTACTTGTTAAAAAGGGAATTTCTTTAAGAGAAATACAAGATTGGTTAGGACATTCTAGTTCTAAAACAACAGAAAGATATACTCATTTAGATTCAAGTACAAAAATAAATTCTGCCTCAGCTATTGAAAAAGCATTGAGTTTTAATACTAATACAGATATTAAAACAAATAAAAAAGATATATTAGATCTGGACTCTAATACACCTAATAAATAATCATTTTCTAAAATTGTTAGAAATTTGTTAGAAAATTCTAGCAATTTTATTATAAAAGCATCAAGGTTATATATCTCAAAAGCCTTGATGCTCTTATGGTGCCAACGAAGTAGTTATTTACAACTTTTTGGCTTTCTTGACGATTGATACA
>CAKNJL010000051.1 GCA_930982035.1 uncultured Clostridium sp. | reverse complement strand
AATTTTGTGGATAACATATCAGTATTTTTACAAAAAACACCGAAACTTAAATATAATATTCTATTGAAAAAATATAAAATAAATTATATAATTTTGTAAAATAATAAACTAAAAATTATACAAAAGAAGTGGGAAAAATAATGGAAAACAAAAAAAGCATTGGGAATGGAGATGAAAAATACCAAACTTTGGTAAAAACAAGAGAATCATATTCAGAATACCAATTTGGTTCTTTAACTATTGATAATAACAATAAAAAATGGTTAAAATTAAATGTTTCAAATGTAAAAGCTATATATAACAATGAATATGGACAAGATATATCTTCTACAAACCCTAAATATGGTATTATAATGTTAAATGAAGATAATACAGTTTCATATATTTCTATATCTGATTTAATAGAAGGTAAGACAGAAATAATTAAATTAGATACTAATAATATTACAGATGTAGTATCAGAAGATAATAATGGATACACTACATATTTAGTTGATAATAATGGAAATAAAGAAGATGTTAATAATTATATTAAATAAGTATAATAGAAAAATTCATCATTTGATTAAATAATAAATATGTATGAAGGTGTAAATAAAAGATTTAATTATTAATCAGTAATTTTGATTTAATAATTGAATTTTTTTCATATTCATGTGTTACAAATGGGGAGAAAGAGTAGAAAGAAATTATTATGCTTTTTGGAGCAAGATTACAACAAATATATTAAAAGAAGAGTTTGCTAACATATTAGAAAATGAATATATACAATAATTAATATCTATTTATAGTAAAAAGTAAGAAGGGAATATACATGCAAAATTATTTAGATTTTAGAAATAATATTAATTTTGATACTTTGATACAACCTGCAAATGTAATAAAAAGTGGTGGAATAGTAGTATTTCCAACAGAAACAGTATATGGTATAGGTGCAAATGGGTTAAATGAAAATGCAGTGAAAAGATTATATGAAGTTAAACAAAGACCTTTTAATAAACCAATTAGTTTATTAGTAAATAGTATAGATATGATAAATGAAATTGCAAAAGATATTACAGAGCTAGAATATGATTTGATGAGAAAATTTTTCCCAGGTCCTCTTACTATTATTTTAAAGAAAAAAGATATTGTTCCCAATATTGTTACAGCAAATTCAAATACTGTTGGAGTTCGTATGCCGGCAAATGAAACTGCTCTTAAGTTAATAGAATATGCAGGTGTTCCAATAGCTACTCCAAGTGCTAATATTTCTGGTAAACCTAGTGCAACCAATCTAAAGGAAGTTATGGGAAATTTTGGAGAAGAAGTAGATTATTACATAGATGGTGGAACTAGTAAAATAGGTATTGCTTCTACAATTGTACAAGTGATTGATGAGGTTCCTCATATATTAAGACAAGGAAGTATTTCAAAAGAAGAAATTATGAATTTATAGATATTTGAATATCTACAATAAATTGAAAAATATTCCAAAAAAGACTTGTATTTCAAGTCTTTTTATGATAAAATATTATATGTGTGAAAAATAAAGCGAAACCAATTAAAAAGCAAAGTATATATATGTTAAATATTTACAAGAGAAAATGGTCATCGTCTGGAAACCATTAAATATAAGTATATAGAAAATTCACTTTTTAGGTCCTTTTTGAAATAATAGTAGGAAAAGGCGGTTGAACCGTTAAAACTATAATAAGGTTAGTACATAAAATATACTAATAAATTTAGGTGGTACCACGGAAAGATAGCCATTTCGTCCTAAGAAAGATAGGAAGAAGTGGTTTTTTTGTTGAAAAGGAAAGCGAGATTTGTTCACTTTGAATGATATTTACATATTTAAGTTTTAAATAAAATTTAATAAAGGATGTTGATAAAAATGAATAATGAAGGAAAATGTATTGAATATTATTTTGATTCAAAAACATTTACAAAAGAGCAATTATTAAAAAATATAGAAGAGGCGGAACTAGAATTTCCTAACAAAAAGATAGAACCAAAATTATACTTAAACCAATGGGGAGTATATATTTTAAAGATTAATTTCAAAGATAAAATTGAATATATAAGTAATTTTAAAGAAAAAAGAAAAAACAAAAAAATATTACTTCTTACAGAAAAAAATAAAAAAGTTAGTGAGAAAAGAACAGCATGGATTAACAGAAGATATGGTCAATATAAAAATACAGGAGAGTATAGACCATTATAAAATTATATTATTATTAATAAAAAAATAATTGAAGTTGTAAAAAATACAAAACTTTATATTCAATAGAAATATTTAATAGTGGCAAAATAAAAAATACATCATGTATGAATATAAAAAAATTAAAGGAGAGAAAAATGGGAGTTGTTAAAGGATTTTTAAAAAAAGCTTTTGGAGCAGAAGAAAGGCAATATACTTTAGGAGACGCAATGAGAATATTGAAAAAAGAAGGAAATGAACTATATATGCCTGTTCCAGTAGAACCAGGAAATCCACATACAAAATATTGGATAAGAAAAGATGAGAATTTAATAAAAGATTTTCCTCATGTAGAAATTAATAAGGATATAAAAGAGTCACCTTTTCAAGAAAGAAGAGCCAAGATGATGGAAGAAATCAATTATGATATTAACAATAGTCATAGTACAAAACCAGGAAGAGTAACAAAATATAATGATTATCAATCTGCTAGAAATTATCAAAAGAAATATGGACCAACAAGATAATGTCAATGGGGACGGAGATTTTGACAATATTGTCAAAATCTCCGTCCCCATTGACACATCTCTAATGGCTATTGCATATAATTTAATATTAGGAGTGAGGAAAATGGCATATTCAGATAGAGAATTAATTGCTAGAATTGTTCAATGTGAAGCACGGAGGAGAAGGAGACAATGGAATGAAAGCTGTAGCAAGTATTGTTCTAAATAGAGCAAATGTATCAGAGGGGGAATATGCAAGAATATCACAAGGAGGAAACATAAGAAATATTATTTTTCAACCAGGACAATTTGATTGTGCAACAGAAACATTATTTAATCGATATAATCCACAAAATATTTATAATATGAATCCAACAGAAGAACATTATTATATAGCAGATTGGGCATTGGCTGGAAATCGATTGAATGAAATAGGAGAGTGTTTGTGGTATTTAAATCCATTTAAACCAAATTGTGATACAACATTTCCAAGAAATGGTTCAGGTACATTTCATACAAGATTAGGAGAACATTGCTTTTATCGTCCTACAAGTCAATATGCAAGTACATAAGAAATATTTTGATGCGTAATTTAAATAGATGAAATAATTACTAATGCTATTTTTATCTGTCTAAATTTCAAATCAAAGATAAGAATATGGTATAATTTTAAAGTTTTAGAATCAGAAAAGAGAAAAAAGTTTGATTCCAAATAATAGAAGTAAAAAGTATTAAGGAGGTTGCTATGGGAGAAGAAAGACAAGACAAAAGAGAGAATAGGAATGTGACTATTAATCAAGATTCACCAGAAATTTTAACAAATTCTATTTACACACCAGCTTTTTTACGAGAGCAAATAGGCAAACTTATGCGAGTAGAATTTCTAATAGGTACAAATAATTTAGTTGATAGAATTGGTATTTTAGAAGATGTTGGGGCAAGCTATATTTTGTTACGTTCATTAGAAAGTGACACAATAACATATTGTGATATTTATTCTATTAAATTCATAACTATTTCTAATAGAAGAGTTAATAATTTTATGTATAATGGCTATGGATATAATTATTATTAGAAATTCCAGATTGTCTAATGTTACAATTTACAGTTTAAATAATTTATATATTATTAGTTTTAGAATGTTTCAGAAAATTAGCTATGAATTGTAAACTTCAATTGGATAATCTGGACATTTTTTTCAAAAACTATTGACAAATCTAAGAAAATAGTGTAAAGTATATTAGCATTACAAATTAAAGGAGTCGTTGTTTATGGAGAAAAACGTAAAAATCAGCATATTATGTGATTTATATGGGAAATTGTTAACCGAAAAACAATTTGAATTCATAAACGACTATTATAATAATGACTTGTCTTTATCAGAAATTGCAGAAAACAACAATATTACAAGACAAGCTGTTAGAGATATCATCAAGAAGGGGGAAAAGAAGCTTTTTGAATATGAAGAAAAGCTATTGTTTATGAAAAGGACGTTAAAACAAGAAAAAAAGATTGAACAAGTTTTATCAGAATTAACGAAGATTCAAAAAGAATCATCTGATGAACAAGTAGCTGTTGTATTAGAACATATAAAAAAAGAACTTGATTGTTTAGTGTAAGCTATATCAAGGGCATATAAACAACTATATGCTCAAGTATAGAATTTTAAACCTTAGATGAAAGGAATGGTGTAAATATGGCTTTTGAAGGATTATCTTCTAGATTACAAGAAATTACAAGAAAAATTAGAGGAAAAGCAAGGATTACAGAATCAGACTTAAAAGAAATGCTAAGAGAAGTAAAACTTGCACTATTAGAAGCAGATGTCAATTATAAAATTGTAAAAGAATTTATAACAACCATCCAAGAAAAAGCCTTAGGACAAGATGTTCTAAAATCATTAACTCCTGGCCAACAAGTTGTAAAGATTGTAAAGGATGAACTTGTAGAATTACTAGGAGGACAAACAAGTCAAATTAATTTTACACCAAATCCACCAACAATTATTATGTTAGTAGGTCTTCAAGGTTCAGGTAAAACAACAACAGCAGGTAAATTAGCGAATCTATTAAGAAAACAAGGAAAAAAACCACTACTAGTAGCTTGTGATGTCTATAGACCAGCAGCTATCAAACAATTACAAGTTGTCGGAGCACAGCTAAATATACCTGTTTTTGCAAATGAAAATTCAAAAGATGTTGTACATATTGCAAGACAAGCGTTATCTGTAGCAATGTCAAAACTAAATGATGTGATAATTTTAGATACAGCAGGTAGATTACATATTGATGAAGAATTAATGCAAGAACTAAAAAATTTAAAAACAAATATCAAACCTCATGAAATATTACTTGTTGTTGATAGTATGACAGGTCAGGATGCGGTAAATGTTGCACAAAGTTTTAGTGATAATGTAGGTATTGACGGAATTGTTTTAACCAAGTTAGATGGTGATACAAGAGGTGGTGCAGCACTTTCAGTAAAGAAAGTAACTGGAAAACCAATAAAATTTGCTGCAACAGGCGAAAAATTAAGTGATATAGAAGTATTTCATCCAGATAGAATGGCTCAAAGAATCTTAGGAATGGGAGACATTCTAGCTGTTATAGAAAAAGCTGAAGAATCATTTGATATGGAACAAGCAGAAAAACTTGAAAAACAGTTAAAGAAGAAAGAACTAGATTTAGATGATTATTTAGCACAAATTAGACAAGTTAAAAAGATGGGTTCATTTTCATCATTATTAAAACTAATACCAGGCTTTAATCAAATAAAAGACTTAAAAGTAGATGATAAAGAATTTGTTAAAATAGAAGCAATAATTTGTTCAATGACAAAAGAGGAAAAAAGAAATACTAAATTATTAAATGCAAGTAGAAGACAAAGGATTGCAAAACGGAAGTGGAACAACAGTACAAGATATTAACAAATTTATAAAATCATTTGAAATGACACAAAAAATGATGAAACAGATGAAAAGCAATAAAGGTGGAATGAAGAAATTGCTAAATGGAATAGATGAAAATGCTTTAAAGAATCTAAAGTTTTAGATACAAAAATATTTTGAGTTTTAATTATTCAATTTAATAGTATATTAAATTGAGTCAAAAATTGAATATTAAAAGGTTAACTAATCTATAAGCTTATGTATTATAAAAAAATGAATATTAGAGATTTTACTATTTACATGCTTAAATAATTAAAACTTTAGCATTTATAAACTTATTATAATATGTAAGTAATTAAAACAGATATTAAATTTTTAAATTTATATAAATAATTAAAGGTGTTAGAAGGAAAGTTCAATAGTCTAAAAAATCGTGAATTAACGAATCAAAGATTTAATGAAATTCCATCAACCCATACTTTCAGGAGGTGAAATAAATGGTAAAAATAAGATTACAAAGACAAGGAAAGAAAAAAGCTCCATTCTATCATATAGTAGTTGCTGATTCAAAATCTCCAAGAGATGGAAAAATCATAGAGCAAATAGGAACATATGATCCAATGACAGATCCAGCTACAATAGTATTAGACAAAGAAAAAGTAGAAAAATGGATTAAAAATGGTGCAAAACCAACAGACACAGTTAAAGATTTAATCGAAAAAGCTAATGCATAAGCATAGGAAGGTCACAATTATGGAAGAATTTTTAAGAATAATAATTTCAAATTTAGTAAATGATCAAGAATCTATTGAAATCAATACAATAGACAATGGAAAATCAGTTACATTTGAAGTGAAAGTTGCCCAAGAAGACATGGGAAAAATAATAGGAAAGCAAGGCAGAATTGCTCAATCTATTAGAAATGTTATGAAAGCTGTTACTAATAAAGAACATAAAAAAGCTACAGTAGAATTTATAGGATAAGGGAGTAAAAAAATATGCTACTGGATCTAGAAGTTGGTCAAATTGTCAATACATTTGGAATAAAAGGTATGGTAAAGGTAATGCCTTTTACAGATGATATTAGAAGATTTGACAAATTAGACAAAGTATATATCGAAAAAAATAAAAGTAAAAAAGAATATAAGATTGAAGAAGTTAAATATCATAAAAATATGGTATTAATAAAATTTGAAGGTATAGATAAGATAGAACAAGCAGAAGAATTACGAAATAGTTATTTAACCGTTTCTAGAGATTCTGTAGAGGAACTTGAAGAAGGAAGATACTATATAGTAGATTTGCTTGGACTAGATGTATATACAGATGAACAGGTTTTATTAGGAACTTTGGATGATATATTTAATACTGGCAGTAATGATATATATGTAGTAAAAAATAAAGAAGGAAAGCAAATTCTTTTACCAGCAATAGAAGATGTTATAAAACAGGTTGATTTGGAAAATAAAAAAATAATAGTACATTTGCTTCCTGGATTGGTTTAGTAAAATAGAAAAATTACATTTATTAAGATGAAGAAGATTTTTCTAATACAATGAAGTAGTCTGAATTTTAACTACACAAAAAAGTAGAAAATTAAAAAAGCAGAGGAAACTAAAAATTAAGAAAGGATATTAATCTATGAAATTTGATGTTTTAACACTTTTTCCAGAAATGTTTGGAATTCTAAATCAAAGCATTATTGGAAAAGCAATTGAAAAAGAACTAATAGATATCAATCTTATAAATATTAGAGATTTTTCAAAAGACAAACATAAAAAAGTAGATGATACTCCTTATGGTGGTGGGGCTGGAATGGTAATGAAACCAGATGTTGTATATGATGCATATAAATCAATAGAAGATAGAAATGCAAAAGTAATATACATGTCACCACAGGGAAAAACGCTAAACCAGAAAAAGGTAGAAGAATTAGCAAAAGAAGGCCATTTAATTATACTTTGTGGGCATTATGAAGGAATAGATCAAAGAGTACTTGATAAAATTGTGGATGAAGAAATATCAATAGGAGACTATGTACTAACAGGAGGAGAAATTCCAGCAATGGTATTAATTGATAGTGTTAGTAGATATGTAAAAGGAGTCTTGAATGAAGAATCAATACAAGAAGAAAGTTTTTCAAACGGACTTTTAGAATATCCACAATATACAAGACCGGAAACATTTGAAGGTGTAAAAGTTCCAGAAATATTACTTTCAGGCCATCATGAAAATATAGAAAAATGGCGAAAAGAAAAATCTATAGAAATAACAAAGAAGAAAAGACCAGAAATATTAGAAAAATAAAAAGGAGATAACTTTAGCGATGGTCAACAGTAAATCACAAGGGGAGGGGACATTCCTTAAACCGAGTGGAGATGACCAAATGGTAAGGTGTGTCCTGATAATAAAAGAATAAAAAGGAGATAACTTTAGCGATGGTCAACAGTAAATCACAAGGGGAGGGGACATTCCTTAAACCGAGTGGAGATGACCAAATGGTAAGGTGTGTCCCCTGTCATTAAAAAGAAAAGGAGGAAATTCTAAAATGGATATTATAAAATCAATTGAACATGAACAATTGAAAAATAAAATACCGGAATTAAAAGTCGGTAATACAGTAAAAGTGCACGTAAGAATAAAAGAAGGAAATAAAGAAAGAATCCAAGTATTTGAAGGAATAATCATAAAAGTACAAGGAGGAGGACTTAACCAAACATTTACAGTAAGAAAAACATCATATGGTGTAGGTGTTGAAAAAACATTTTTAGTACATTCACCATTAGTAGAAAAAGTAGAATTAGTAAGAGTAGGAAAAGCAAGAAGAGCAAAATTATATTACTTAAGAGACAGAGTAGGAAAATCTGCTAAGACAAAAGAGAAAATAGGAGCAAGAATCGAAGACAGAGAAATAGTTATAAAAGAAGACTTAGCAGAAGAACCAGCAGTAGAGGAAGCACCAGAAGAAGCACCAGCTGTAGAAACTGAAAATGTTGCAGTACAAGAAACAGTTGATACAGTAACAGAAGAAACTGTTGAAGAAGTAAAAGAAGTAGAAGAGCCTAAAAAAGAAGAAAAGGCTGAAGAAACTAAAACTACTGAAACAGCAAAAGCAGAAGAAACAAAAAAAGAAGAAAAAGCTGAAAAAGTAGAAAATAAAGAAGAAGTTTCTGAAAAAGCTGAAGAAGCAAAAAAAGAAGATAAAAAAGCTTAAGTTAATAAAAAGTAAATAAAAGAGGTGAGTTTAAATACTCATCTTTTTTAGTTAAATAGGAAAAACTATAAATTTTTAAATTTCATAATGATTTTTTATCCATAAAAATGCTTTTGGACACGTTTTTATAAAAATGAAATAACTTTAAATAAATCAATAATTTAAGTTCTTCTGAACTGTAAGGAAAAAAACTAATTGTGTGTTTATGATATAAATAAGAAATTCTTAGAGTGAAATACTCTAAGAATTTTTTTCTAGCTAAATTTTATCAATAAAATATATTAAAGTCAACAAAAAATCAAAAAATTTAAATATAAATTTTAAAATAATTTACTATAAAAATATAAAAAAATTAAATAAATAATAAATCTAAAATTATTAGAAAGCCTAGCATTTCCGAAGACTTTTTTCATTTATTTTTTTTCTTAGAGTATTTCAATCAAAGATATTATAAAGAAGTATTTTACTATAATATGTTGACTTAATTCAACAAAACATGTAAAATGAAAATGTCAAAAATCTATTTTTGTGAATAGAAAAGAACATTGAAAAAAGAATATCATTATTAGAATAAAAAGTATAAAAGTGTAAATACTATTTGCAAGAATAGAAGAAAAATATTCTACATAAATTTAGAAAAGTAAACAAATAATTATAAAAAGTAAGACATGAGCATAATTAAATTCAATTATAAAAAATATAATAGTAAATACAGGAATAGAAAAGTAAAAGATAAAAAAATAGACGAAGAAAACAAAAGAAAGGAAGATTTAAATGATAAGGAATAAAAATAAAGCTAATAATGGTATTACTCTAATAGCGTTAGTAATTACGATAATTGTTTTGTTAATATTAGCGGGAGTAACAATTGCGACATTAATGGGAGATAATGGATTATTGACTAAGGCACAAGAAGCAAAAGTAGAAAATGACAAAGCAGGAGAAAGAGAAAAATTACAAGTAGAAATAATGGGAAGCTTTGGGACAGATGGAAAAATCGATATAGACCAGCTAAATGAAAATTTAAAAAACCTAGGAATAGAAAATGCTGGAATAAATAAATTACCAGCTAAGGTAGAGATAGGAGAAAACGCTTATGTTATAACAGGAAATGGAGTTATAAGTAATTTGATAAGTATGACAGAAGCACAAAGTGATAGTATGTTAACAAATACAGAAAATATGGCAGTAGAAGATGAATATGGAAATATAGTAATAATTCCAGCAGGATTCAAAGTGGTAATAGATGAAGGTACAAAAAGTGCTTCACATGTAACAGAAGGAATAGTAATAGAAGATAATGACATAATAATTTATGAAGATGGAACGAAAAGTACAGGAAACCAATTTGTATGGGTGCCAGTAGGAAAAATATATACAACAGCAGATGAGGCTACAAAAGAAAGTACAGCAAAAACAATAAAGTTAAGTAGATATGAATTTGAAACAGATGGAACTCCAATAGACAGAGGAAGTTCGGCAATAAAAGATGAAGTGATAAATACTTATACAGAAGATACAATAGAAGGAGATAATGCCCATGCAATTAATATAACGGATTTCAAAAATAAAACAAATTCAGCAGGAGGTTATTATATAGCAAGATATGAGGCAAGTTATGGAACAGATGGAAAGGTAAATTCAAAAATATCAACAGGAATACCAATACAAACAAATGGTACAGAACCAGAAACGGAAGGATTGTTATGGAATAATATAAATCAACCTGATGCTGCAAAAGCAAGTAGAGTAATGTATTCAAGTGAAGAATTTACAAGTGATTTAGTAAATAGTTATGCATGGGATACTGCAATAGTGTTTATACAAACATTTGGAGGAGTAGACTATGAGGCATATTCAATGCAGGATGGAAAGAGTATAAATTCTAACTTAACAAATACAGGAGTAAATGGAGATAATCCATTAAATATAAATGATATAGCAAGTAATACTGTAGAATGGACAACAGAGACCTATAGCAACCTCGACAGTCCTTTTACTTATCGAGGAGGCTATTATAACAGTAGCAGTCGTCGCACCTTTGTTCGTAGTGATGCTTCTGGCAGTAACTGTAATTTCACTTTTCGTCCACTTTTATATGTACAGAACTGAACTCTTTGAAAACCAAGATTTTCAACCGACTTTAGATTTTAAGAGAGTTTATTAATATCTATAGAACTTCCAATGAGATTATATACTATCATAAATGTGAATTGAAACTTGAAAATTTAATCCAATTATATAGGATTAAGTTTGAAGTTCCAATTCATTTTTTTGTTTAAACTATTTATAAAAGAATAAAAAGATTGTAGCATTATATTTACTGTAAAAAGTAATCTGTTTATCAATATTAAAGTTGTAAATAACAGTGATAAATTACGTGATTTCCAGACCGGAACAAGATTATCAATTTGCAAGCTGAAAATAATTATGATATACTATTTATGTAACTTATAACTAGATATATATACGTATTTACAAATGGAGGTATGTAAAATGAGTGAAAAGAAGTTAATGAACTATGTTCGGCAAAAACAAGGATTAAACCTGGAAACTTGGATAAAGCACTGTACAATCTTATCAGAAGAAAATCAATTATTTGATTTAATTAAATCCATTATAAATGAAGAGGTGGAAGAAATCAAATATAATGATGAAACAAAAACCTACGTTATAAATGGAAAATACCATTTTGTTCCAGATGAAATGACAATGCTGAATTGTCTGGTAATGTTATATCCTGAGCACTATGAGGTGTATAGATACAATTGGCATCCGGAAAGTATTTTGGAACTTTCAATAGAGGAATATAGCTATAATAGAAAGGGCATCTGCAATGTAGCATTTTCGCATTTGCCACAAGATAACCATATGACATCTATAATATGGGGATGCAATATAGGTATTTCAATTGAAACCATAGGAAAGCAAATGCAGTTTTATAAAGTGGTTAAAGACTATACAAAAATCTTTGATGAACTTGTTCACAAAGATGAGGATTTTGAAAAAAGTACATTTGACAAAATGTTTGAAGTGTACAAGGTACTACTAAATCAAATAAATGAGAATGTAAAAGGATTTGGAGTAAGGTGTAAGAATGAAACATTAGTATATTCAGAGGGCAATTTAGAATCAATAAGATTAGCCACTAATGGAGGATTTGTTACAGTAACAGGTCAAGATATAATGTTTCAAGACACTCTAATTAATAATAAATTTTACACATATCATAGGGGAAAAGCAATTGACATAAATTTACATGAAGTAGAAGATGCTCGATTAAATAATAGGATAATGTCAGCATTTACATACGGAAAGAGGAGGTTTCAGGAAATAGAAGAAGAATCAAAATATTAATTTCATTTATATCACTCAAAAAGCCAAAAGTAAGACGAATTTAAATTAAATTTGTTTTACTTTTGGCTTTAAATATTGAAACTTGTATTTTCTAATGTATACTAAAACTTAAGATTAAAGAAAAAGGATATACAAAGTTATCATATAGAACACATATCTTCCATAGAATATAAACCAGGCTGTTTGTTTACGATAAATTCGGTAGCCTTTAAAGCACCTTCTGCAAATACATTTCTAGAATAACTTGTATGTTTTATTTCAAAAGTTTCAAAATTACCAATAAATTGAACTGTATGTTCACCAACAATATTGCCTCCTCTAATAGAAGACATACCAATTTCATTTTTATCTCTTTTTTCATGTTTATCATGTCTATTATATTCACAATGAAGTTTGTTATCTAAAGCCTCATTAATAGTATCGGCTAACATTTGAGCAGTACCACTAGGGCTGTCCACTTTTCTATTATGATGAGACTCAATAATTTCAATATCAGTATTTTTCATAAGAGGTGCAAGCCAAGCAACCAACTTTTTCATCACCATAATATCAAAAGACATATTTGCAGATTTAAATATAGGAATTACTTTACTTGCATTTTCTATTTCATCTGTTTGTTCAGGAGTAAAACCAGTAGTTGCAATTACCATTGGTATTTTATTTGTTTTTGCATAATTTAATATATTTAAAGTTGCAACAGGAAGAGAAAAATCAATAATAACATCTGGTGTTATATTTATAGAATTTATATCTGTAAAAATCGGGAATTTAGAATCTGAATAGCTTACTTTATCAAAGCCAGCAATTACTCGCATATTTTCATTTTCCTCTATTAATTCACAAACAACATTTCCCATTTTTCCATTACAACCATTTACTAGTACATTTAACATTTTAAAATCATTCCTTTCTTTTTTTGTCCAATTGGGGACGTTTCTGTTTTGGACATTTTTATGTAAATGTCCAATTAGGACCGTTTCTATTTGGACATTTTGCTTGTCCATTTTTTAGGTTGTGAGAATGGAACGATTTGGCCCGTCCCTAACGTTCCATTTCCTCAAATAATTTAAGTTCTTTTTCAGCACTCATTTTTGTAAGAGGTAATCTAGGTATTCCAAAGTCAAACCCCATATGGTTTAAAGCAGATTTCACAGGTATAGGATTTACCTCAGAAAATAGAGCTTTTATTAAAGGGATTGCGTTTAGTTGCATTTTTGTTGCCTTATTAATGTTTCCATCAAAAAAGTTTTGAACCATATCATGTGTATATTGTGGTTTTATATTTGACAAAACAGAAATAACTCCTAACCCTCCTAATGATAATATAGGTAATATTTGATCATCATTACCTGAATATATATTTAAATTATCGCCACATAAATGTGCAATTTCTGCGACTTGTGATAAATTTCCGCTTGCTTCTTTTATTGCTACAATATTATCAATTTTGGATAATTCTAAGCAAGTTTCTGGCAAAATGTTTACACCAGTTCTACTAGGTACACTATATAATATGATTGGTAAAGATGTGTTTTCTGCAATAATTTTATAATGATCTATTAATCCTTTTTGTGTACATTTATTGTAATAAGGTGTAACAATTAAAAGTCCATCAACTCCTAAAGATTCAGCTTCTTTTGAATTTTCGATAACTTGCATTGTGTTATTACCACCAGTACCAGCAATGATTGGTACTCTCCCATTAGAAACTTTTACAGCACATGAAATTGTGGCTTTTTTTTCTTCTTTTGTCATTGTAGAAGATTCTCCAGTAGTACCACATACAATTATGGCATCTACTCCATTTTTGATTTGAAATTCAACTAGTCTTTCAAATTCTTTGAGATTTACACCATTTTCATTAAAAGGTGTACTGATAGCTGTTCCACAGCCTTTGAATAAAATTTTTTTCATATAAATCACCTGATTTTTAAAAAAGTAGATAAAAAATATATTTATATTTTCTATATATTGCAATTATATTACAAAAAATAGAAAAAGAGAATAGGATATATAAAATTTTCAGGGAAATTTAATCATATTACAGAAATATTACAATTACCATATAATGTAAAATATTATGCGTTTTTTTATAAAAATTTATATTTCTATTACTATTTTTTAAAATTTTTAACTGATTATTGTTACAGGTCATATAATTTAACATTAGATACTTACAAATATTTCCTTTTGTAACATAATTGTAATATGATTAAATTTCCCTGTAAAATTTTTCTCTTAAAAAGATGTGACTTGTGTAATGTAAAATAAATATTTTACAAAAAAATAGAGGAGCACCTCTATTTTTTGTATATTTAATATTAATAATAACAAATTAAAATTTAATCATTATAAAGCTAAAAAATACATAAGCATATCGAAGAGCTTTTTTCATAAGTAATCTAGATTTTAGAACTTCAAGAGTTTCAGATGTTGCACAATACTTATCAACAAAAGTTAAAATAAAACCTTCAATACAAGTAGGAAATTTCATGGTTATAGGCCACATATGAGTTATAATCATATCTTTTTCTTTTTCATTTAAATCAAACAACTTACTAGCATTTTCACAAGCAAGTTTACCATGTGTGAAAGCATGTAAACCTTTTCTACCAGGTTGTCTAACTCTCCAATCATATAAAAATAAATCATGTAACATTCCAGCTCTTGTAGCTGAAACATAATCAAGGTTATATTTTTTGCATATTAAATAACAGTAATATGAAACCATGTAACAATGGTCGAAACATGAGGTTTCATAATGCTGTCTATATTTTTTCATTTCTTGTACAGTTTCATTATTTATAAGCTCATCTACAATACTTAAAAATTCTTTGTTATCTATGTTAAAATTATTTAAAAAATTTTTCATTAAAATACCTCTTAATTATATTTTATGGATGTGCGGTGAAAATAGTTTTATCTATAATCTATTATAGCACAAAAAATAGGTATAGTAAATTATAATTTTTGAAATAGATGGCGGGAAAATAAACATATCATATAATTATAGTAAGATTGATGGATTATTAAATGATGATAATACAATAAAAAATAATAATGGAAGTATATTAAGTAGAATAAAATTTTTCTTTTATTTTCATTACCCAATAAAAGTTTCTTAGAATAAGACACTCTAAGAAAAAAATTAAGGCAAAAAATCCTTGAAACTAATGCGTTTTTAAGGGTTTTAGATTTATTAGTTACGTACTATTTATATATATTAATGATAATTTATTTCAGTTTTTTAATTTTAATTTTTTTGATTTTTTATTGACTTTAATATATTTTATTGATAAAATTTAGACAGAAAAAAGTTTCTTAGAGTGTCTTAATTAAAGATATTCTAAGGAAATATTCTACTACAATATATTGATTTATTTCGACAAAACATGTAAAATGAAAATGTCAAAATCTATTTTTGTAAATAGAGAGGAACATTAAAAAAAGAATATCATTATTAGAATAAAAAGTATAAAAATGTAAATACTATTTACAAAAGTAGAGGGGAATATATTTGACATAAACTAAAAAACGTAAATGTATTATTTTAAAAAGCAGAATACAATAAAAATACAAGCAAAAAAATGAATTGATAAATACAGATTAAAAAAGAATAAAGGATAGGAAATAAACAAAAGAAATAAAGAAAGGAAGAGTAGTCTTATGATAAAATTTAAGTTGACGAACAATACTAATAATGGTATAACTTTAATAGCTTTAGTAATAACTATTGTACTAA
>CAKNJL010000050.1 GCA_930982035.1 uncultured Clostridium sp. | reverse complement strand
TTCGCTAATAAAATAAAGTTATTTTTTAGTGAAATATTCAAAAATTATTGACATAATCTTTTCTAGTCTTAATGTAAATATAGTAGAAATATAGTACAATTCATAGCCTAAATATTTTTAACAAGAATGTATATATATTAATATTTCATAAATTTCTCGGCTCAATACGTGCTCTAGAGTTTTTAAATCTAAAAGGAACGAGCCTCTCGCTATTCCCGCTTCTTCATTCCTTTTAGACTAAAAAACTCTACAAGCATTCCAATCACATTCGAAATTTAATCAATATTAATATATATAAATTCTATAAAATAGATTTAAGACGGTGAATATTAACATCAGAAAACACATAAAATAAGAAATTAAAAAAACTATTGACAAACTTATTGATAAATGTTATCCTATAAATCAAAAAAGGAGATGATTCATATGGGAACATTTTTAAGTTGTGGAATTGCAGAAACAATAATAGTAAAAAAAGAAAGGAAGGATAGGAAAGAAATATTAGAGAAACTTGAGAAAACAATAGACTTAAATCTTTATAATGACCCTTTGGAAAATGAAGACTATTTACTTTTAAAAATCAAAAAGGAATTTTTGGAAAAATATGCGGTAAAATTTGTGGAAGAACAATTAAATTTAATTGCAAGAGATACACGAGAAAAAGAGAATTATCAAAAAGTTATTGAAGAGCTGAAAGATAAAAAATATAAAGAACTAATGGAAATTGCAGAAAAAAGGAAATATGCAGAATTTCAATTAATTGAAGGAAACCGATTTAGTAATGATATTTCATATATTGCAGAAGATCTTACAATATTCGCTGATATAATAATATACTTATTTAGAGGTAAAGTTTTAATGGAAGAATATTATGGTGTATTTAGATACATGAGAAACCTAATTATAAAAAATAGTAATAATCCAATAAAAACATCTGTAGTTGTCTCAATAGTAGGATAATTATGCATAAGAAGATAAAAACAAAATAAGTAAAAGACTTACAATCAGAGAAAATGGAGTATAAATTATACACAATAAGATAAATAATCTATAATTCCATAAGCTCATAAATATATCAAATTACAAGTGAAAAGTAAAAAAATAGCAAGATAAATAATTACAAAATCTGCTTCACATGATTAATATACGGAAAATTATTTTTTATAAAAACCTCAATCACATCTATACGAATAAAAAGATGATAAAGATTATATCTATATAAATAATATTGACAAGCTTTAAATAAATGCTTCTGTTTATTCTTATTAACAGCATCTATAGGAGAGCCATATTTAAAGCTTGTCCTTGTTTTTACTTCAATAAAAACAAGTTCATTTTTAGAAATATCTTTGGCAATAATATCAATTTCGCCCTGATAGCAAGAAAAATTTCTTTCAATAATCTTATAATTATTTTTTTCTAAATAATCACAAGCAACTTCTTCACCATATTTACCAGTTAATTGTTTAAAATACATATATAACCTCCTGCCACTTTTTTTATATATCCATCTAATTCAAGAGAAAAAAGAATATTAGAAATCTCTGAAACAGATTTTGAAGTTATTTTACAAATTTCATTCATAGAAATAGGTTCAGTTGAAATTAAATCATAAATAGATTCAAAACTAGGATCTTTTAATTTCTTCCTTTTAAAAATATTTAGGCTATCATTATCTTTATTTTTCACATCAAGATTATTTGAAAAATTTTTTTCTAAGGAATCTAAATTATCATATGTAACATAAGGATTACAATTACTAAAAATTTCACAATTAGTATCTAAACCTTCTAAATTTACTTTTTGGATACTTTTAAGTTTTTTTCTAAACTTTTTCAAAGGTTCCAATTCTTGTAAGATATCATCAGTTTCAGTAACCAAAATGGCACCAGATTTTAGCAATCTATTTGTGCCAGTACCATGCGAACTCCAAATTTCATGAGGTAGAGTAAAAACTTTTCTATTTTGAGAGATAGCCAATTTTGCAGTTACACTTGTACCACTTCTATGAACAGCCTCTATAACTAAGATACCTAAAGATAATCCACTGACAATACGATTTCTCTCCAAAAAATATTGAGATTGACACTTTGTATCTGGAGAATATTCACTAACAATTAAACCATCATTATCTAAAATTTTTTGATACAATCCAATATTCTCTTCAGGAAAAATATGATTAAATCCATTTCCAAGAACAGCGATAGTTTTACCAAGTTGATCATAAGAATTTAAATGAGCAACAGTATCTATACCGCATAGCTAAACCGCTTGCAATAGTAATTCCGCATTGTGACAATTCATAAGAGAATTTTTGTGCTAAAATTTTACCATTTTCTGTACAGGTACGAGAACCTATTATAGAAATTATAGGATTAGTTAATAAATCAGTATTGCCCTCTAAATATAAAGTTTGAGGAGGGTTTGGGATATTCTTTAATTGTTTGGGATAAAGTTTGTCATTAAAATCAATTCTTTTTATAATATCACTCCTAACTTTGTCCAATTGGGGACGTTTCTATTTTGGACATTTTTTAAAATTTAATATTTTTATGTATTTTTTTTAATTAATTATAGTTTGAAAATAGTTACTAGTAAAAAATAAAAATGTCCAAAATAGAAACGTCCCCAATTGGACAAAAAAGAGAAAGTCCCCAATTGGACACAATTGAAGTGGAACGATTTGGCACGTCCCCAACGTTCCACAATTATTTGCACCAGTATTTTCTGTCTAAACTTCTATATTGAATAGCTTCTGCAAGATGATGTGTCTGAATATTTTCAGAGTTATCCAAATCTGCAATAGTTCTTGCTACTTTTAAAATTCTATTATAAGCCCTTGCGCTTAAGCCGAGCCTATTAAAAGCAGATTCCAAAATTTTTTTACTTTCAGAAGAGAGCTTGCAATATTTAGAAATTAATGCAGGAGTCAATTCTGAATTAGAAAAAATTTTATGATTTTTATAGCGTTCTAATTGTATATTTCTAGCATTGTTTACTCTTTTTCTAATTTCACAAGATGATTCAGCAGGAGAATCGTTTTCTAGTTTTTGATAATTTACACTTTCTACTTCTATATGAATGTCAATTCTATCTAAAAGAGGGCCACTTATTTTATGAATATATTTTTGAATTTGATCTTCTCTACAAGTACACTGTCTTTCTTTGGAACCGTAGTATCCACAGGGGCAAGGGTTCATACTAGCTATAAACATGAAATTGCAAGGATAAGTAGTTGAAAAATCAACTCTACTTATTGTTACAATTTTATCTTCTAAAGGACCTCTTAAAACTTCTAAAGATGATTTATTAAATTCGGGCAATTCGTCTAAAAACAGAACTCCATAATGTGCTAAGCTGATTTCACCAGGTTTTGGCATTCTACCCCCGCCAACTAGTGATGTTTCAGTAATTGTATGATGAGGGCTTCTAAATGGTCTTTTGAAAATAAAAGGTGTATTTTGAGATAATAAGCCAGAAATACTATGGATTTTAGTGATTTCTAGGGCTTCTTCAAAAGTTAAGTCAGGTAAAATACTGGGTAGTCTACGAGCTAGCATTGTTTTCCCTGAACCAGGGCTACCAATTAAAAGACAATTATGACCACCAGAAGCTGAGATTTCTAAGGCTCTTTTTACACTTTCTTGTCCTTTTACTTCTGAGAAGTCAAACTCATATTCAGAATCTATGTTAGAATGAAAGTTAATACTTTTTTCTTTTGGAATAGAAATAATACCATTTAAATAATCGATTACTTCAGTTAATGTAGAGACAGGTATGATTTCTAGGTTATCTATAATACAAGCTTCTTTGGCATTTTCTTTAGGTAAAATTACTTTTTTTATACCTAAATTTTTAGCTTCAATGCAAATTGGTAGAATTCCAGTTATTTTTCTAATTGAGCCATCTAAAGAAAGTTCACCAATAATTATAGTGTTTTTTAAATTTGTATTGCTAACTATATTACTAGCAATTAAAATTCCAACAGCTATAGGCAAATCAAAAATTGAACCTTCTTTTTTGGTACTTGCAGGAGCAAGATTTACAACGATCTTTCTGCTAAGAAATTCAAAAGTGGAATTGCGTATAGCAGTTTTGACTCTTTCTCTGGACTCTCTGATACTAGTATCAGGTAGTCCAACGATATCAAATGAAGGCATACCAGAAGATATATCAACTTGTATATTGACTAAATAACCTTGCAATCCATGCAAAGCAATACTTTTTACGATTGATAACATTACATCATCCTTTCAGATTTTATATATTAAGAAAGTTATACTAATTTTACATAAGTAAAATTTGGCGTGCGAACAAAGATGACACATAAAATGATAGAGTATAGAGTTTATGTCATTTTTGTTCTGGTTTGGTGTGAATATAGATTTAAATATTGATAATACTTTAAAATATTTAAATAAAAATATAAGATTTAGAAAAATTTAAAACTGTAGACAAAGTATATAATGGTTTCCATAATTTGTCAATACTTATTTAATAATTTTTTCTTCAATTCGTAATAAAATGGAAAAAAGGACTATTATAATATAAAATCATTACACAATTTTGTATAAGCTAAATTTTCAAAGAAATTCTAAAAGAATAAAATGTGCTCTTGCACTCAGACCCTTTCGTACCTCAAGTACCGTGCATATCGCCCATATTAGTCTTTAAGAATTTCTAATTCAAATTTAGATACGCAAAATCGTTCCATTTATTTATATTATAATAGTCCTTTTTTCCTTTTCATTACGAATCGAAGAATAATTTTTTTAAAACTTATTGTTTTTATTAGAATGTTTTAGTAAAATGAAATAGAAAGGGGATGAAAAAAGATGAAAAAAGCAATAAAAATAATAATATTGTTGATAATCATATTACTTATAATATTCATAGGTTACAACATGACAAGAGACGATGATGATGTGGAGCTAATAGAAATATCTTCAAAAGCTGAATTAGAAGCGATATATAATAGGACAGAAGGGGCATCAATGCCATTTAGGCTTTTAACATTGCCATTTAGTGTATTTGGTGAAATGTCGTATTCATATCCATATATAACAAATAGTGATATTTTTAAGGGTGATGGTATAGCACCAAGTGATTTTACAGCGGATTCTGCTAGTACAACAGATTCTATAACAACTACTCAACCAACAAAAGAATACTCAACTACAAATATACAAGTAGAAAATGTAGATGAAGCAGATATAACAAAAACAGATGGAGATTACATCTATTCTTTATCAGAAGAAAAAGTTATAATTACAGATGTAAGAGATGAAAATCAAATAAAAATAGCAAGTGAAATAGAACAAAATGATAGTGATATTATTCCAATAGACTTAATTTTATACAATAATAAATTAGTTGTAATAAGTGAAGAAATCGAGTCTAGTACTATATACAGTAGAAATTATGACAATATAACTTTTGTATCTATTTATGACATTTCAGACAAAGAAAATCCAAAAGAGGTTAAAAATTATCAATTAGAGCAAACATATTACACATCAAGATGTATAGATGGCAAGTTATATGTAATATCATCAGGCTATCTAAAAGAAGAAAATGATGAAATTGTAACATATTATTATGAAGATGGAGAGCAAATAGACCCAGGTTACAAAAATATAAAACGAATAAAAGATTTAAATACAGATGCTCAAACCATATTATCTATGTTAGACTTAAATAATATAAATGAAAAAGTAAAGGTAAATTCATATCTAATGGATGTAGAAAATGCATATGTGTCAGAAAATAATATATACTTATTAGATGAAAAATATGAATGGAAATATAGTGGCACCCCAGAAATATCTTCAATATTTGGTTTTAAAGGTATATTAGGTGCATTTTCAAATGATTATTATGAAAATGAGGATAGCGGAACATACACTAATATATATAAATTCAATTTACTTGAAGATGGAAGTATAAAATATGATAAAAAAGCAGAAGAAAAAGGAGAAACAATTAATCAATTTTCTATTGATGAATATGCTGGAAACCTAAGAATAGCCTTATATGATTCAGAAGGTTCTAGAGTAGTCATATTTAATAATGAAATGGAAAAAATAGGAGAAACAGAAGCATTAGCAGAAGGAGAGAGAATGTATTCTTCTAGATTTTTAGGAAATAAAGCATATCTTGTAACATATAAAACAATTGACCCATTATTTGTAATAGATTTAAGCAATCCAGAAAGACCAGAAGTTTTAGGAGAGTTAAAAATACCAGGATATAGTACATATTTACATCCTTATGACGAAAATCATTTAATAGGAATTGGAATGCAAACAGAAGAAAGAGTTAATAGAGACTCAAGTGGAAGAGTAAGGTCAACATCAGCAGTTATTACTGGAATGAAAATGGCATTATTTGATGTAACAGATGTAAATAATCCTGTTCAGATTTCAGATACAGTTATAGGAGACCGTAGAACAACATCAGCTATTTTGACAAATCATAAAGCATTGTTATTCTCAAAAGAAAAACAATTATTAGCAATACCAGTTAATAATTATACAGAAGATTTTGAGATAGAAAATTCATCAGATGAATATGATTCAATTGTTAGCTCTTATACAAATTATAATAAACAATATGTTTCAGAAGGATATTTTGTGTATAATATAAATCTTACAGATGGATTTACATTAAAAGGAACAATAACACATGAAAAAACAAAAAGTAATAAATTTTATTATAATGTATCACGATTACTAAGAGGATTATATATAGATGATAATTTATATACTGTTTCAGAAGATTATGTAAAAGTGAATAGACTAGAGGATTTACAAGAAATTAGTCAATTGAAAATAAAGGAGGATGAATAATATGGAAGAGAATAGAAAAAAATCAGCATCAGGAGTAAGCTCATTAGTTTTGGGGATTATATCAATTGTTTCAGCTTTATTTTATTACATTAGCTTACCAACAAGCATATTAGCAATTGTTCTTGGTGCAGTTGGCACTAAAAAAACAGGAACTAAATTAGGAAAAGCAGGTTTGATTACAGGAATTGTAGGACTTAGCTTATGTATATTTTTGTATATAAGTATGGTTATTATATTATGGATGGCAAATAATTATTAGACTAATAAAATAATCACATAAATTTGAGGAGGAAAGATGATTAAAGTTCTATTTGTATGTTTAGGAAATATATGTAGGTCTCCCATGGCAGAATTTATTTTTAAAGATATGGTAAAGAAGAATGGAATAGAAAAACAATTTTATATTGAGTCTAGTGCCACAAGTTATGAAGAAATAGGAAATGACATGTATTATTATGCAAAAGAAAAATTAGATGAAATGGGAATTCCATATAAAAAACGTAAAGCCACAAGAATAGAAAAAGAAGATTATAAAAAATATGACTATATCATTGGAATGGAAGAAAGAAATATACAAAACATAATAAGAATAGTAGGAAATGACAAAGAAAATAAAATCTGCAAATTATTAGATTTTTCAAAAAAACCAAGAGATATTGCAGACCCATGGTATACAGGAAATTTTACTGTTACATATAATGATATAGTAGAAGGGTGTACAGCATTCTTAAATTATCTAAAAGAAAAAAACGAAATAATGTAGTATAATTCTGAAATTTAATAGGAAATAAGTAAACAATTTCTAAAAAAATGCAAAGGAGAATTTAAAGTGAACCCAAATTATTAGACAAAAAAGTTTAATAATTTGGGTTCATTTTTATGATACATTCTTATAATTCAATTGATAGTTTAAACTTTATATTACCATCTTCATAGGAGTATAAGTTATGCCATCAACTGTTTGTGCACTAGATGTATCAACAAAACCAAGTCTATGATACACCTCAACAGCATAAGGAGAAGAATTAACAGTTATGTTTTTTAAAGAAGGATTATGTAATTTACAATAATCAATAGTATCATTAAATAAATGTTTAGCAATTCCTTGTTTATGATAATGTTTATCCACAAAAAGTAAAGAAATGTGGATAAAATCTCTAACAGCTATCATACCTACTATAGTATCATCAACAAAACAACCATAAAAATACAAAGAATCGTTTAGATATTGAGGCAATATATTATCAACTCTAATAAAATTATAAAAAGATTGCACACCTTTTTGAGGATAAAAAGGAGCCTCAAATTCATCAAAAACTCTATGAACTAAATCTAAAGAATCTTGTATTTCTTCTTTTTCTATTTTTCTAAAGTTTAACTGAAAAGTTTTTTCCATCAAATATAAATTTTCAGAATTTAAAACCTTTTTATTATCTTTGTAATTATAACCTAATTTATGGTAGAATTCATTTGCAGTTATAGATGCAGGAATTATTAACTTTTTAAAATTTGAATTTATAGCATATTTTTCTATTGATTTAATCAAAAGTTTTCCAATTCCTTCACAATGATTTTCTGGCTTGACAAAAACACTTAAAATCCAGTATTCATCAGGATTATACCAAGAAAGGTCTATACTGGCAGTACCAACTACTTCATCATCTTTTAGTGCAACAAAGACTTTGGTTCTATTTTTTAAAGTATCTTTCAACTTATCTACTGTAAAATCTTTTGCCATTTTCATAACACTTTCAATACCATAATCTTTAGAATTTACTTCTAACAAATTTCTAGTAATAATATTTGAAATTTGTTCAACATATTTTTCATCATATTCTTTAATTTCAATCATAAAAGTTCCTTTCTAATAAAATCCGACAATTTGGACAATTTGGGCCAGGTCATAAATTGTATTTTAAATTCGACATTTGATTTTATTATTCAAAATATGTATAATTATATCATACGGCAGACAATGTCCGCAACCTATAAATCTTGTTTTTTATTACAGTTTTTTGACTGTAATAGCATAAAAAAATAATAATTGATATTAAATTTTAAAGATTATTTAAAAAAGTGACAATTCACAAAATAAATAATTCTTTAATACTAAGAACACTAATATTTTATTTATCCAAAATTAAGATTATAGAATAAATAAACTCTAATATAATAAAGAAAATATGTTAAAGTAGTAAATATGAAATATGTCACAATTTGTCGATACAAGAATACAATTTGTGACCTGGCCCATATTGTAGGAGGTAAAATGGCAAAATATTTTATAAAGGTAAAAGATAAAGAAATTCCAGTTATAGTAAGAAATTATAAAAATACAAATTCTGTAAAGATGTTTTTTAAGGGAAATATTTTAAATATTAGCAAGTCGAAATATTTGTCTAACAAGGAATTATCAAAAATTATAGACCAAAATGAGGATAGAATTTATAGTGAATATTTAAATATTTTATCTAAAGAAAATAAAAATATAAAACACTGGTATTCAGGTGAGAGTATAAGCTATAAAGGCGAAGAGTTCAAAGTAGATATTAAAAATATTGATAAAAATATGATAAAAATAATGATAGACGAAAAAGATAAATTATTAAAAATTGAAATTCCACATATATCAAATGATGAGGAAAGGAAAAGTATAATTGATAAATATGTTAAAAAATTTTTAGCAATGAGAACAGAAGAATTTATAAGTAATAGGTTACCATATTGGAGTGAGAAAATGAAGACAAAATATAACACAGTTAAGGTTGGAGATACAACAAGCCAATATGGAAGTTGTATTCCAAGTAAAAAAGCACTTCATTTTAGTAATAGACTTATTATGCTTCCAGAAGATAAGATTGATGCAATTATAGTCCATGAATTGTCACATATGACACATGCTAACCATAGTCCTCAATTCTATAATTTAGTTCAAAAATATATACCAAATTATTTTGAAATAGATAAATGGTTAAAAGAAAATGTAAATAAAGTAATGATATAAAATTTTAATTTCTTCTAAAAATATAATATATAAATCTACAGATTTTATTATGAATTGAAACATATAAAATGATGTAGTGATTTTATATTATAATGTTGTGTGTTATTTAAATTATAGGAAATAATATGAAACTTTAAGTTACTTAGGTTCAAAGTGAAATAAATAGTTCATATTTTATTTTCAAAAGAAATTGTATTTCCTATAATTTAAATAGTTGTACACAAATTTTACTTACATACGTATAATTCAAGCTATATTTTGTCGTCATCATCATTTTTATCTTTATCAAAGAATTTTGAATCCAAGAAAAAGCATACAACAAATAAAATCAAAAAGAAAATAATAAAAATAGCTATTTGCATAACCTGCTCATCTTTTGGTAATGTATATAGATAAATCAAATAATTAGTAATCATAAATATTCCACCTTTACAGTATTTTACATGGAATATTTTACCAAAGCAAAAGCAATAAATCAATATAATATATTCAAAATAATACAAAAAGTACAAAAAAGTTTAAAAAAACGACTATTTTTTTATGAAAATGGCAATATCATTTAATATGTTTATAGCATGTGCAATTTCTTCATCACTATATAAATCTAGAAGATTTTTTGTTTTAGCAATTACTTTATCATCAAGTCCGTATAAAATATAGTCAGCAGAATGACCACTTAAATCTCTAAGTTTTTTAATACTTCTGTAAACCAGGTTACCTCTACCATCTTCAACTAATCCTAGAAATTGACTAGATACACCGATTTCTTTTGCTAATTGAGTTTTGTTCATATGTAATTCATTTTCTCTAATATCTTTGATTCTTTTACCTCTAGAAATTTGTTCACTTTTTTCTAAATCTAAATCAGTTTTTTTCATATAATTCCTCCAATCAATAAAAAAAGATATTTAAGCACATGATTATTAAGGACTATACAAATTGTACAATATAATAAACACAAATAAATGGTAAAATCTTTTGAAGAATTATAGTATTTTATGACGAAATATGGTATATTATGAGAAAAAAGAAAGGGTGTATACATATGATAACTAAATCCATGAAATTACTTATTATAGAAGATGACGTAAATGATTGTAATAATTTTATTAATAGTGCAAAAAGTAGAAAAGATGTAGAAATTGTTGGAATCACAGATTCGGATGTAGAAGGGCTAAAATATGTAAAAATAAAACGTCCAGAAGGAATTGTTTTAGATTTAGAATTGAATAATAGTATATCAGGAAATACTGATTCTTTAGGATTTTTGAAAGAACTTAAAAAATTAAATTTGAATTATGAACCTATAGTAATTGTGACAACTCATATAAATTCAAAAAGAATATATGATATGCTTCATAAAGATGGTGCAGATATCATATTATACAAAAATCATCCCAAATATTCGGCAGATTATGTATTTAATAAATTTATGAGTTTGAGAGAAATAACACCACAAAGAACAATTGAAACTTTAAAGGAAGAAATAAAAGATAATAAAGAAAAAATATCAGATAGAATAGTAAAAGAATTAGATTTGATAGGAAT
This sequence comes from uncultured Clostridium sp., assembly GCA_930982035.1. GTDB lineage: Bacteria > Bacillota > Clostridia > TANB77 > CAG-508 > CAG-269. The sequence continues at coordinate 4,580 of CAKNJL010000050.1, read as the reverse complement.
TCCAGCTAAAATGGTAGGTAGAAAATATATACATGATGCGATTATGTACTTAATTGAAAATAAAGAAGAAAATTCTAATGCTATTAGACATTTATCTAAAGTATATAAAAAATCTGGAAGTACAATTACAAATGGTATTGAAAATGCAATTATGCATGCATGGAGAAAAACAGCTGTAGATGATTTGTTAGAATATTATACAGCAAGGATAAATCCAGAAACAGGGGTACCAACACCAATGGAACTTATATATCATTATGCTGAAAAGATAGAAAGGGAATTGTGAGAATATCTCTTAGTAGTTAAAAAATTTATTGAGTTACTATTGAGACTTATCTTAAACTGAAAGTGATAATGAAAAAATAGTATAGAAATGAACATATTGTAGATATCAATATTTTTTATTGATATTTATGATATGTTTTTTTCTATGTTTCTCGTTTTTTCACCATTTTTTTTGATTGGACGTTACCGTCTTTTTTTTATGGGAAGATGATAATTTTTATTTGTAAAAAGTAGAAATACTTTTCCTATGAATACGGATGAAAAAGGTGGTGAAAGAAATGAGTTGGTATGATGAATTTTTAGATTGGTTCAGAAAATGGCTTATATAATAACTGAGAATAAAGAAGATAATCAATGTTGATATATTAAATGTCATATATTGATTATCTTTTTTAGTTAGTGTAATATATATATGAAATATAGAAAAAAGAGGTGAAAAAATTGGAAAGTATTGTGGATGAAAGTGTTATAAAATACTTTTGTAAAATGGTTTTTATTAGTATTTTTACAATGTATTTAAATTACAAGTTTCTAAATATACAAGAAAAAGATATTAGGAAGATGATAAAGGTCATCATACAAATAATTTTGATTGATATAATCAGTATATTTATAGAAATCAGTTTGAATTCAACCATAGGTATAATTCTTACTAATATATTTTTAGCACTGTTATTTTCAGGAAAGATAAATAAAAATGTTGGTTATTCATTAATGATAACCATGATTTCATTTTGTATCAATTATATATTGTATTCAATGTCTATTGTAATTAATTATATTATTTTTAAAACTTGTAATATAAATAATGACTATATAATATTACTAGGTATATTGTTAATATATAGTATAATTTTTATAAAACTAACTAAGATAAAAAGATTAGAACATGGAATTGTTTTTTTTAGAAAAAATGAAGATAATGAAGCTTTGGGGCTAGTAATTTTGAATTTAAGTACTGTAATATTTTTGATATTTGCAATATTGACTAATTTAAATATAACTACAGCTATGATAAGACCTCTTTTTATATATGTTATTATATTTTCGATAATATTATTTATAACTATTCAAAAGACACTACAACTATACTACAAACAAAAATTACAAGAAAGAGAAACAGCAGAAATAAAAGAAGAACTAAATAGCAAAGCTAAAGAAATCGAAGAATTAGAAAAAGAGAACCTAAGACTTAGTAAAGCAAACCATTCAATCTTACATAAGCAAAAATCCTTAGAATATGAACTAAGCCAAGCACTATTAAAAAATGAAACCATAGATAAAAAAGAAATAAAAACTAAATTACAAGATATTTCTAAAGAAATACCAAAAGAAACAGCACCTATAGAATTAACAAAAACAAATATCAAAGAAATAGACAATATGCTAAAATACATGCAAGCAGAATGTACAAAAAATAAAATTGATTTTGAATTACAGATAAATGGAAATATACATCACATGATAAATAAATACATTGGAAAAGAAGAGCTAGAAATTTTACTAGCAGACCACATAAAAAATGCCATTATAGCTATCAATCATTCTAATAATATAAATAAAAATATTCTTGTAAGGATAGGAATAATTGATGGATTATATAGTTTATACATATATGATTCTGGTATTGAATTTGAAGTAGAAACTTTGAAGAATTTAGGAATAAAACCAAGTACAACACATGCAGATGATGGTGGGACAGGTATGGGATTTATGAATACATTTGATACCTTAAAGAAATATAATGCAAGTATGGAAATTCATGAATATGGAAAACCTTCAAAAGATAATTTTACAAAAGTGGTAAAAATAATTTTTAACAATAAACATGAATACAAAATATCTTCATATCGTGAAAAAGAAATATTATAATATATTAATATGAATAAGGCTCAAACTATTAAAAGTTGAGCCTTATTATAACAGAATATATTGAGAAAAAATATTGAATCATTTTTAAACCTTTATTTTTTTAATATATATATGAATGGAAAATTTCCTAGAGTATGATACTCTAAGAAAAAAATAAATAAAAGAATTATTCAAAAATAGTAGGTTTTATAATAGTTTTAGAATTACTATTTGTTTAATTTTTTAATATTTTTATAATAAATTATTTTAGAATTTACGTTTAAACTTTTTAATTTTTTTGTTGACTTTAATATATTTTATTGATAAAATTTAGACAGAAAAAAATTTCTTAGAGTATCATAATTAAAGATATTGTAGGGAAATATTTTACTACAATATATTGACTTAATTCAATAAAACGGGTAAAATGAAAATGTCAAAAATCTATTTTTGCAAATAGAAAAGAACATTGAAAAAAGAATATCATTATTAGAATAAAAAGTATAAAAATGTAAATACTATTTGCAAGAATAGAAAAAAATATATTTGACATAAATTGAAAATAGTAAACAAAGAATTATAAAAAATAAAACTTAATTAAATTGCAAGTATAAAATACAGTTGTAAATAAACAAATAGAAAAAATAAGAGATGAAAAAATAGATGAAGAAAACAAAAGAAAGGAAGAAAGAGTTTATGGTAAGAATTAGTTTGAAGAACAAAGCTAATAATGGTATTACTTTAATAGCATTAGTAATAACTATAATCGTGTTATTAATATTAGCTGGAGTAACAATTGCGACATTAATGGGTGACAATCGGAATATTAACAAAGGCAACAGAGGCAAGAGATAAAACAAAAACAGCAGAGGAAGAAGAAAAGGTAAAATTAGCGGTATCAGGAGCAAGAATAAAAGACAATGGAGAAGATATAAGGCAAGAAAGTTTAGAAAGTGAATTATCTAATTATTTTGCAGATGAAGATTATGATGTTGCAGTAAGTACAAATGAAGCAGGAGAAGAAGGATATTTAGTAACAGTAACGGAAAATAATGCAGAGGGAAACCAATATTTTGTAAGTAAAGATGGAAATACAAGTACGCAAGAAGAAGCAAGTATAATGGCAACATTAAAAATAGAGGGAGAAGAAGCTACAGAAGAGCCACCAATGCCAGATGGATTTTCATATAAAGAGGGTAGCGTAGAAGAAGGATATGTAATAGAAGACACAAGTGGAAATGAATTTGTGTGGGTGCCAGTAGATAAAAATCAGAAAATAAAAATAAATGTAACAAGTGAGCAAAATATAGAAAGTTTGGTATTGACAGATCCATATGGAACTGATATTATAACAGAAAGTAGTTTAGGAACAAGTTATAATAATGAAAATGTATGCCCAACGATAAATGGACCATATAGATTAACAGTAACAGCAGGAGGAGAGACAAAAGAGGTAGAATTAGATGTATATAGTTTATATGCGATAAGAATGTGGGAATTAGATATGTTGACAGACGAAATAGCACAAGTAAAAGGATATCCTAGTGTTACTGAGTTTATTTCAGATTTTTTTGGAACAAGTACAGTAGAGGAAACGCAAGAAATGGTAAAATCGTCATATAAATCAGGGATGTTTGAAGAAAAAGAATTTTATGAAGATCAAATAAACGCAAATGGAGGATTTTATATAGGAAGATATGAGGCAAGTGATGCTGGAGGAAAAGTAGGATGCAAGCCAACAACAGATACATCAGAGTTATGGAATAACGTTTCACAAACAGATGCAATAACAAATGTAAAAAGTACTTTTCAAGGAAATAATTATACAAGTTCATTATTAACAGGTTCTGCATGGGATAGAACATTGGGATGGTTGTATGAAACAGGAGAAAAAAGTATTATGGATATAGTTGGAGATAGTAAAGATTGGGGAAATTACAATGATGATACTTTCTCAGAGACAGAAGATTTAATAGATACAGGTTCAGAACCAGATACAAGGGCAAATAATATATATGATTTAGCAGGAAATTTATGGGAATGGACATCTGAGGCGAGCAACGCAGACCATAGAGTCCGTAGAGGTCGGCTATTGCTACGATGAAGGTTCTAGCAGTCCAGCCAGCTATCGTTTCTTCCGTAGCCCAGGCAATACCTATAGTGGCGTCGGTTTTCGCCCAGCTTTATATTTGAATAGCTGAATGCTAAAGTCGTAATTTTTGAATATATAGATGAAGTACTTTTAAAAGTAGAAATTAAATAGAGAGGTCTTAACGACTTTAGACGTTAAGAAGGGGAAATTTTTTCAAATTATCCAAAATGCGTTTGAAAAAACGAATTTTGGGGGATTGGAAAAAATTTCCACGAAAGTGGCGCCACGAAAGTGGCGTTTTTTGTTGTATAGGAAAAATCGAAGATTTTGACTATACAAGAACAAAAAATAA
>CAKNJL010000049.1 GCA_930982035.1 uncultured Clostridium sp. | reverse complement strand
TTATCAATTCTATCATTTTAATAAAATTATTTTTGCAAAAAACCGAAACTTAAAACTTGATTCCATTTTCGCTTCATATAAATTGTAATTTATCTTTCATCTAAAAAATTTGTATTTGTTCTATTTTTCAATCGTGTTTGTTTATCTTCAAATTTTGTTTCAGTATTACTAACTGATTTGTTCTTCGAGTTTCTGTTTTTATTAACAATAAGTTCGTTAATTGCTACAATATATTGTTGTGGATGATTTATGCTAAAATCTCCATGATAATAATTAGGTAATATCTCAATTTTACTTCCTTTTATTTTTTGATGAATTAAATTTGCTGATTTTTTTATTATTGGTCTTTCTTTATCTCCTACAATTACTAAAACTTTTGCCTTCGTTTCTTGCAATGAATCTTTTAGTGAATATTTTGAATTTGCTTCCATAAATGAAATCATATCTTCCTTTTCAATTTTGCAAGTATCTCTATAATAATCATCAAATAAATCCTTCCTTATTCTTAAAGAATTAAACTGCATTTTAGAGAACCATTTTTTTGATATTAGTCCATAACTCATAGAAAAAGTTGGTCTAATCATTTTATATGTTGTTTTCATCGGAACTGCTAATGCACTTTCAACAATGGCATAATCACAAATGTCATTTTTTCTTGATAAAATTTCTAAAAGTATTTGTCCTCCTAAAGATAATCCTCCTATTAAACTAATATGTCCATCATAATCATTTTCTATATAATCTATAATTTCTTGTGCATTATCTTCTATACTTGTAAATCTTCTATCACTATCTGAATGTCCATCTAATATTGGAATAATAATATGATAACTTTCTTGTAATCTTTCAGCTTCCTCTCTATAATTCCACCAAGAAAGACCACCACCATGTAATAACATTATTGTATCTTTATTTTTATTTCCATACTCTTTAAAGTTCATTTAATTATTCCTCCATTCCTAGCGATATATTGTAATTTATCAAGATGATTATAACATAAAAACCAGATAATTTTCTATTAATTATCTAGTTTTATACTTATAATTTTTTTATTATATAAACCACTTCCAATTATAGAAAAAGTGTAATGCACAAGCTGATACAATATAAATTATAGGTTCAATTTTAGATAAATCTTGTATTCTCTTTTCTTCATTTTTATTAAATAATACTTTTCCTATCCCCTTCCAGATAGTATATCCAAAAACTGCACCAATTGTATTCGTTATTAAATCATCAATGTCTACTGCTCTATTAGTAGGTATTTGTGAAACTTCAATAAATAATGAAAATAATAATCCTATTATAGCAATTTTATATATGTTTCTATAATTTCTCCAAATATATGGAAGTAAAAAACCTAATGGCATAAGCATTATAATATTCATTATATAAGTAAAAAATCCATCTGATGTAAATGGTATTAAATTGATTTTAGCACTTTGTATAGATGGAATTAAGCCACCTTCATCTATTATATCCCAAATTGTACCTGACCCTGTTACCAAAAATACTAAATAAATATAAAATAAAAAAGTAAAAATCCATATACAATGAGAAGTTGTCGCTTTCTCTCCCTTTAACATTTTATATATTAGAAATATTACAGCTGGTACAAATACTAAAATCAAAGATATTAACTCTCCAATCATTTTATTTCTCCTTTCTTATATTATAATATTATATATTATATATTATAATATAAGAAATAAAAATTAAAAATTTCTTAATTTTATTAAATTATATATTATACATAGTGAAAGTGGAATTAATAAATTTAAAATTTGCCATATAAATTACTATTTCTCATTTAATATTTGATTTTCTACCCACATTTTAACATTATTTATGTCATCATTATTTGGATGTGTTAAAGCTTTATCAAAATTTTCTATAGATGCTTTTAAATCAATATTTTTTGGATTTTGAGTAAGCATTTGTTCATATCTTGCTCTGACTTGCATGGGCATTTTGCCTTGACAATAAAAATATCCTAATATTTCGTTAGATGAATCAATATTAGTCTTTACTCTTTCAAACAACTTTTTATAATATTCTTCACTTCCACCATATCCTGCTGTTCCAAAATATGCAATTTTTTTGTTTTTTATTTTCTTAATAATTTCTATAATTTCATCAGTTGCATTTCCCTTATCAGTCCAAGATCCAATAATATAAATATCTGCTTTAGGTAATTCTTCAGTAGCATTTCCATAATAAATTATATTTTTATCTTGTAGTTTTTCTTTTATTGCTTCTGCTATCATTTTTGTATTTCCTGTTTTGCTTGAATAAATAATTGCTAGATTCATACTTTTTATGACTCCTTTCTGTTTATCACTTTAATACTAACATAAAAAATAATTATTATCAACTTATAAAATTTTATTCTCTTCCATTTTTCTACTCCTATTTCTTCTTTTTATCTATTATACAAGTAAATATTCTAAAAGTTATATACTTTTATGAAAATTATTTAATTTTTTAATATTAAAGATAATTTGCTGTTTTTTGTAATATCTGATATAATTTATATATTATGGAAAGTAAAGAAAGATATAATCATTTAAATACATATTATAAAAATAAATTTGGTGAAAGAACATTAAAAATCTGTATTAGTGCTGGGTTTACATGTCCTAATCGTGATGGTACTTTAAGTAACAACGGTTGTATATTTTGCAGTAGAGAAGGTTCGGGAGAATTGATAAAATTTTCTAATTTAAATATAACTAAGCAAGTTCAAAGTTTCTTAAATAGTTATAGAGGAAAACGCGCTAATAAATTTATTGCATACTTTCAAAATTTCACAAATACATATGATTCCGTTCTAAATTTGAAAGCTAAATATGATTCAGCTTTAATTGATGATAAAATTATTGGTTTGTCTGTTGCAACCAGACCTGATTGTATTAACAAAGATATAGCCAATTTACTTGCCTCATATGCTGATAAATATAATGTTTCTGTTGAACTTGGTCTGCAAACTTCAAATGACAAAATTGGAGATTTAATTAATCGTTGTTATTCAAGTAAACAATTTACATCTGCTGTTAATATTTTAAGAAAGCATAATATTGAAGTAATAGCTCATATAATGATTGGACTTCCTACTGAAACTTTTGAAGATATTAAAAATACTGTTAAGTTTATAAATGCTCATGACATTCAGGGAATTAAAATACATTCTACTTATGTTGTTAAAAATACTGTTTTAGCAGATATGTATTATGATAATAAATATATTCCAATTACCTTAGACTATTATTTAGGTAATTTAACTTATGTTATAACTCATTTAAGACCAGATATTATAATTCATAGAATTTCTGGAGATGCACCTAAAGATTTGCTTATAGCTCCAGAATGGAACTCACATAAAAAGTGGGTATTAAATGGGTTTGAAAAATTATTGAAAGAACAAGATTTATGGCAAGGAAAATTTTATGATGAATAATGTTCATCACTTAAATCTCTGATTGAACTTTTACTACCTTCATTATAGAAAATTTCTTGAATTTTTGATACTATGTTGTCATAAGGATATCAGACTTAACTCCAAATTAAAATGAGAACTAGTTCAATTAGAGAACTAGTTTCTCATTTTTTAAATAATTATAGCCAAATTTTTTAGATAATCTCTTTGCAGATATAAACTGTTCTTCCTTTAAATATACAGGAATTTATATAAACACTTTCCATATATTCTAATTATTCTTCTCTAAGTTTTGCACTACATTTTTTATCTAAAACTTTTAATATACTATTCATTTTTTCATTTATTTGCTCTGATGTCATAGTTGTTCCTTCATTTAATATTTTTACTTTTAATGTGATTGATTTTTTACCTTCTGGAATTTGATTTCCTCTATATTCATCTACAAATTCAACTTCTTTAACTTTTGCTTTAATATTTTCTTCAATTTGTTTCCATGTAATTTCTTCATCAACTATAATTGATAAATCTTTTTCTACTAATGGTAGTTCTGGTAATCTTTCATATTCATTAGTTCTTGAAGCATATGGAACAAATTTATCTGTATCAATTTCAAACATTGCAACATTAGTTCTTTTAATTTTAGTATCTGCCATTACTTTTACAGAAACTAATCCTAATGTTCCAATTACTTCATTACCTTTAACTATATTTAAGTATGCGTTAATATCTGCCCAAGTAGGCCTATCTAGTTTTTCTAATTTGAGTTCTTCCATATGGCAATATTCAGCCATATTTTCAATTACACCTTTTGCTTCATAGAATATTTCTTTTGCATCTTTTCCAACTATACATCCTGTTAAATAATTCTTTTGAATTGGTAATATTTCATCTTCTGAAGATGGTCTATAATCACCTTTTTCAAAAATTTCTTCATAATCAAATAATCTAAATTCATCATAATATCTTAAGTTTTTAGCAACTGCTTCTAACATTCCTGGTATTAAAGAACTTCTTAAATATGCTAAATCTGGTGCTGGTGGAGTTGCTAATTTTAAAGATTTTTCCAAATCTATTCCTGCAGATTTAATGTATTTTTCTTCAATCCATGGATATGTGAAAATTTCATAAAATCCGCATCTATATGCTAAATATTCTTTAATTCTTCTTTCAAGTAAAACATCATTTTGTTTTACAGAATGGTCAAATGTTATAGTAATTGGTTTTGCTTCAAAACTATCAAAGCTTAATATTCTTGCAATATCTCCCATTACATCATCTTTGATTGTTACATCTCCTGTTGCTCTCCATGTTGGAACTATTACATCATATTCTCCATTATCTAATGATATTTCATATCCAAGAGCTGTTAAAATTTGTTCAATTTTTTCTTGTGGTATTTTCTTTCCTAATCTTGTATCTAAAAATTCTTCACTTATTTTTATTTCATTCTTTTTAGTTTCATTTGGATAAACATCTGCATATTTAATTATTTTACTATCTGGGAATATTTCTTTAATTAATCTTAATGCTAAATTTAATCCCTCATCTACTCTTTGTGTATCAATACCTTTTTCAAATCTCATTGAAGCTTCTGTTTTCTCTGCGAATTTTTTATCTGTTTGTCTAACTGTATCTGCAGAAAAGTTTGCTACTTCTAATACTACTCCTTTTGTATCTGGTAATATAGAATCTTTTTTACCACCTTTAATTCCAGCTAATGCCATTGCATCATTTTCATCACATATTACTAAATCATCTGTCGAAAGTTCAATAAAGTTATTATCTAATAATAATAGTTTTTCATTTTCTTTTGCATTTCTAACTATTATTTTTTCTCCACTTACATGTGTTTTATCAAAAGCATGAAGTGGTTGGCCTACTACCATCATTACATAATTTGTAATATCTACAATGGCATTTATTGGTCTTTGGCCTACTTTTGATAACAATGATTGCATCCACATTGGTGATGTTTTTTCATATATACCATCTATTTCTACTGCTACATATCTATTGCATTTTGTTGTGTCTTTTATTTCTACACTGTATTCTGAAACTTTTGGTAATTCATATTTTGGTAATTCTTTTAATGGTGCATCATATATAGCTGATAATTCCCTTGCAATTCCATAATGTCCCCATAAATCTGGTCTATTAGATAAAGATTTATTATCTATTTCTAATACTGTATCATTCATTCCAAATAAATCTGCAACACTGTCTCCTGGTTTGCAATCATAACCTTTTAAATCTACAATCTCAGTATCTCCTTCGTTTGGGAAAAAATCACTTAAATATACTTCTGATGAAGCACAAATCATTCCATAAGAAATTTCTCCTCTCATTTTTGTTTTTGTTATTTTAACTGGTTCTCCTTGACCATGCCAAACAACTTCTGCTCCTATTTTTGAAACAACCACATATTCATCAACATAAAGGTTTGATCCTCCACAAACTATTTGTATAGGTTCTGCTTCTCCAACATCTACCATACATATTCTTAATTTATCAGCATTTGGATGTTCTTTTATTTCTAAAATTTTTCCTACAACTATGTCATGAAATTTTTTTGCGGTATTTTCTACTTCATCTACTTCTACAGTTCTTAATGTCATATCATAGGCAATTTGTTCATCAGTTAAACCTTCTGGTAAATCAACATATTTTCTAATTAAATTTAATGATACTTTCATATTCAAAATCCTTTCTATTTAAATTGTTTTAAAAATCTTAAATCTCCACTATGGAATAAACGTACATCATCTACTCCATATCTCATCATTACTAATCTATCTAATCCAATATTAATATAAAATCCTGTCCATTCGTCTGGATCTAATCCTGCTGATTTCAATACATTTGGATGAATAACACCACCCGGCATAACTTCTATCCATCCATTATGATTACATACTTTACATCCTTTTCCACCACATACTAAACATTCCATATCTATTTCATATCCTGGTTCTGTAAATGGGAAGAATCCTTCTCTCATTCTTGTTTTTATTTTTCTTCCAAAAACTTTTTCTAAGATTGTTTGAATCATAACCATACCAGATGAAAAAGATATATCTTTATCAACTATTAATGCTTCATATTGGAAGAATGCTCTTTCATGTCTTGCGTCTGTTGTTTCATTTCTATATACTTCTCCTGGATATACAAATCTTGCTGGTGCTCCATGTTTTAGCAAATATCTTACTGACCCACCTGTTAAATGTGGTCTTAAACATAATCTTTCTGCACCTTCTTTATCTTCTGTTCCTTCAAGCCAATATGTATCCATAGATTGACGTGCAGGATGGTTTTTAGCAAAGTTCAAATTATCAAATGCATATTTTTCACTACTTATATCATCTTCGTTGAATACTTCAAAACCTAAAGATAAAAATGCATCATTTAAGTCATGTTTCATTTGAGTTATTGGATGAAGTGCTCCTCCACTTACTTTTTTCCCAGGAATTGTTAAATCAATTGGCTCATCTAATACACTCATAGAAGCAATTATTTCTTCTTCTTTTTCTTGTAAATTACTTAAAAATGTATTTTTTATTTCTGTTGCCATCATTCCAATTGTCTTTTTCTCTTCTACTGATAAATCTTTCATAGATTTTAGAACTTGTGATAATTCACTTTTTTTACCAGTTAATTCTTTTCTGACTTCTTCAAGTTCATTGACAGTCTTTACGTTTTTTATTTTTTCCAAACCTTTTGTTTTGATTTCTTCTAATTTCTCTTTCATAAACCTTTTCCTTTCTTATATTTTAATTATATTTTATATAAAGTGATTAATCTAAAATCACTATTAAAATCATCTTGCAAATTAACCACTTCCTTTCCATACGCAAAAACACGAGCAAAACAACCATAAAGGACGAATTGCTCGTGGTACCACCTTTTTTCATAGTATCTTTATACTACCTCATTTAAGATTAACGCTCTTACACGATTTGACTCCATTATTGAAATTCATTAATTTGCCTTTCTATTGTAGCTCTCAATCAATGACCACAATTCCCTGTGTAGAGTTTCAAATTAACTACTTAAGATAACTTCTTCATCAAAAATTCTACCTAATTATATTGCTTTTTTTGCTCTTTGTCAAATGTTTTTTGAAATTTTAGAAAATTGTTGTTACTAGATAATGGTTTAGAAAAATTTTTACAATTATTCAATGTTCATTGCTGTTTTAACATCATTTGGCAAATCTTCTGGTTGAACCTCTCTCCAGTCCACCACTCCTCTCATTTGCATTATATCTAATTCCAAACCTGTATATAATTATCCTCATAATCATCCATATCTTTTTGACTTTTAAAATTTGTTCTTATAATGTAATTTAAATCTTCTATTGCTTTATCTATATTCATCATTCGAATAATAAACAGGATACACGTTATAATTCTTCCCTGCAATATTTCTTGGAAAACTTTTCTTCCTGAATTGTGAAACCTAAATCATTTTAAACTTCTCCATTTAATATTCTCTGGCATTTCTGTTTTCCTTTATAATATTTTTACTACACAAATACGTTATTAAGAAATATCCTCCATAAATTACTACAATAAATATTGCTGTCATAATAATTGATGGCAGTAGCTTTTCATTTCCGAAAGTTGATATTACATAACTACAAAATGCTATTCCAAAGATTGAATGGATAATTGCAACTAACAATGGAAACATAAAAAATATCGCAATTTGTCTAAATAATGATTTATTTATCATCTTTTCATCCGCTCCAAGTTTTCTTAGCATATTATATCTTTCCTTATTATCAGTACTTTCTGTTAATTCTTTTAATGCAAGTATTGCAACACTTGCTATTAAAAATACAATTCCTAAATATAATCCTAAAAATGTTACTAATGCACCTAACCCGATACTTGCCTCACTTATATCTAATCTACTATTAACTGTTGGTAAATTGTATTGTTCTGAAAGTGGATTTTTTATTAAATTTTTTATCATATTTTCTATATTTCTTTGCTCATCTATAGATTCTGTTTTATAATTTCCAATTATTGAATTATATGCCTTAAAATTATTATCTACAACACTATCTGGTACTACTATAATTCCAGAATTTATATGATTACTTGCCATATCTACAAATCCATCTTTACATTCATTATATTTTGGTTTTAGTGTATGTCCAAATACATTTATTTCTTCATTATTTTTTAACGCAATATTTCTAATTTGAATCATTGAATCATAATCTGCTATTATCATATATTCATCATCATTTAATGTATATTCTTCATTATTGTATATTTTTGCTACATTGTTATAATCACTTATTGTCATAATCATTTCTGAAACAGAATAAGGTATCATAGAAGTTAAGTAATTTCTTTGAACTTCTTCCATACTATCTCCTAATGTATCGTCAAATGTTAAATCCTTTGTTCGATATATATTATATTCTACACTTTCTTTTAAATAATTATCTATATCTAAATTTAGAGCTTCTAAATTTTTTCTAACACCTAATTTTGAATTTTCTATTTGCTTTTCGTTATATCCTTGATCTAACCAATCATCATCTTTAATTGAAACAGTTAATTGAATATCTGCCGGTGCAAGTTCATCTAAGTTTGCTGTCATAGAACTTTTTAGTGATAAAGCACTTGAAAGCACACATATTGTTATAAATAGCATTAAAGAAATTATTGTCATTGAAAATACAGTTGTATTTATTTTGCTACTTAACTGTCTAAATGTAAATGTATTTAGTCCTTTTACATATAGATTTTTCATGCTCATTACAATTTTTAGAATTAATCCTGATAAAGACCAAAATATTAAAAATGTAGATACAGCTCCAATTATAATTGGTTTAAATATATCTTTTGAAGTTTTTATTGTTTCATTGATTCCACCCGTTACCATGTAATAAGCATAACCTAAAGCAATTGCAGAAATTATAAATATTATAGTACAAAGCCATGGATTTTTCATTTTTACTGTTTCTGATTTTTTATTAGTTTGCATCAAATCAATTAACTTACATTTTCCAACATTTATGGTATTAAACAACATCACTATTACATACATTATTCCAAAATAGACTATCGTTTTGATACATGCATTACTTGAAAAAATAAATTCATATTTTGTCATATCTGCTTCAAACATGTTTGAAACTAACATACTCATAAGTTGCGAAAATAATATTCCAAGTCCTAGACCAACAACTAATGATATAATTCCAATTAATATTGTTTCAAAAAATAATACCATTGATATTTTTCTTTTACTCATACCAAGTAACATATATATACCAAATTCTTTATTTCTTCTCTTAATCAAAAACCTACTTGCATATATTATTAAAAATCCTAAAATAAATGCTACAAATACACTTGCTCCTGATAACATATTAGTCATTAAATCTATAACTTCATAAGTGCTACTTGTTACATCTAATAGTACTGTTTGGCTTTCGATACTATTAAATACATAGAATATAGCTACACCTAATATTAATGTAAAAAAATATATTGCATAATCTTTAAAACTTTTCTTTATATTTCTAAAAGATAATTTAATAGTTGTCATTTTCCTCACCTCCAAGTAAGGTTACAACATCTATAATCTTGTCAAAGAAATCCTTTCTTGAACTGTTACCTTTTATGATTTCATTAAATACTTTACCATCTTTTATAAATGTTACTCTACTTGCATAAGAAGCACAGAAACTATCATGTGTAACCATCAAAATTGTCGTGTTTAATTTTTCATTTAAGTAATCAAAACTTTCTAGTAACATTCTTGATGACTTACTGTCTAAAGCTCCAGTTGGTTCATCTGCCAAAACAATTTGCGGGTCTGTTACGATTGCCCTTGCACTCGCCACCCTTTGTTTTTGTCCCCCTGACATTTGATATGGATATCTACTTAGTACATCCTTTATACCTAATTTATTTGCCACATCATTTACTTTTTGGTTAATTTCTTTTGCTGATTTATTTTGAATGGATAGTGCCAATGATATATTTTCATAAGCTGTTAGTGTATCTAATAAATTAAAATCTTGAAATATAAATCCTAATTTTTCCCTTCTAAATTTATTTAAATTATTTCCTTTTAATTTTGTAATATCTTCTCCTCCAACGAAAATGTGTCCAGATGTTACTTTATCAATTGTAGATATACAGTTTAAAAGAGTTGTTTTTCCACTTCCTGATGCTCCCATGATTGCAACAAATTCTCCCTTATCTACTTCAAATGATAGATTATCTAATGCTTTTGTTAGACTTGATTTACTACCATAATATTTTTCTACTTTGTCAATTTTTAAAATTGTAGACATTTTAATCACTTTCCTTTCTAAAGGTTAGACTTCTCCTGTGGCTCGAGAAGAATTAAATTTTGGCAAGGAAAATTCTATTTAAAAGGCAAGGGCGCATACTTTTTGTATGTAACCGCGTTTTAAATAGAATTTAACACAGCAAAAATTGTAATTATTCTTGAGCCAATTACCTTTCATTTTCATTATAGAGGATTCACTTCTATTTGTCCTTCTTCTAAAATTACTAAACATTACAATTCTGTAATGTTATGAAAAATCTTCTATTTTTATAACAACAACTAGTTTTCTATATTAGGAAGTCAGTATGACTTTCCTAATATAGTACACAAAATCACAATATGATTTTGGCACACGAACAAATAACAGAGCATATCACTAACCAAAATATTGAAGTTTCTTTTTCATGCTCCTTTTGTTCTTACATTATAAAAATCGTTTTTGTTAAATATTAAAGATATTTCAGTAAATTCATTTTCTTTTGACTCAATTGTGATTTTATGTCCTAATTTCTTACAAAGTTGCTTTGTAATATATAATCCCATACCAGTTGATGTTTCTATCTTTCTTCCATTATTTCCTGTAAATGTTTTATTAAATACTTTAGAAATATCGCTTTTTTCTATACCTATTCCATTATCATAAATCTTTAAAATGGTATTTTTATTATTTTCTTCAGCAGTTATTTTAATAAAGTGTTCTACATCACTTCTTATATACTTAATACTATTGCTTACAATTTGGTTTACTATGAATTCAAGCCATTTAGAATCTGTTAATACTTTTTTGTCTCCAACATCTACTATAAAATCAATTTTATTTTCTAATAATATGTCTTTATTTTTCATAGCAACATTTCCAATTACCTTATTTAATTCTGTTTCTTTAATCAAATAATCTTTTTCGGCATTTTCACTTCTTACATAATATAAAACCTGCTCTACATCATCATCTATTCTTTTTAATTGCTCTATTATCTTTTTGTCTGATAGTTCTTTATGATTATGTATCATTAGATTTATTGAAGCAAGTGGTAATTTTACCTCATGTATCCACATTTCTATATATTCTTTAAAGTCTTGTATGTTTAAACTATACTCTTTTATTTTTTCTGCCATTGATTTATCTATTTCATATAAGGCATCATATAAAATTTCTCCATCATAAAAATTTGGTTTATTAATCATTTCCGTTATCAAATATTTTTTGTCTAATAAATCTAAATCATTTAAAAATTTGTCATAAAATTTCTTTCTTCTACTAAAATCATAAACAATGTATAGTATAAATCCAATTATTGTTATAGCATTTATCCCAATTATTGCTTGTTTATCACTTTTAAATGATATTAACATTAAATTAATAATTGCTATAATTATAATAAATAACAATATTATTAAAAAATTAGTTTTTAAATATTTACTTAATTTCATTGTATTGTCCTTTCTAATTATCTTAATATATAACCTTGCCCTTTTCTTGTTTCTATTGCATCTTCATAACCAAAATCAGTTAGTTTTGCTCTTAATCTACTAATATTTACATTTAAAGCATTGTCATTTATATAAGAATCATTATTCCAAAGGTCAGTCATTAATTCATCTCTTGTTACAATATTTCCTTTATTTGCTAACAAAAATGTAAAAATAATCATCTCATTCTTTGTTAAAATTATTTCTTCTTTTTCATTTTTTATTATTCCTTTTTTTGGATTTATTTCTAAATCATTATAAGTTAAAGTATCACTCTTATTTTCCATTCTCTTAAATATTGCATTTATTCTTAATAAAAGAATGGTTGGATTATATGGTTTTGTTATGTAATCATCTGCTCCATAACTCATGGACAATACTTCATCTGTTTCTGTATTTTTACTTGTTACCATTATAATTGGTACATTGCTTTCTTTCCTTATTTTTTGTAGTAGTATTTCTCCATTTAGTTTTGGAATATTTATATCTAATAATATTAGGTCTGGATTTTCCTTTTTTATCTCATCAAAAGAATTCTCAAAATCTTTTAGAATAACCCCATTATATCCAGCATTATCAAGTAAATTTTTTAACTCTTCACTTATACTTATATCATCTTCTACTATTAATATTTTTTTCATAACCTTCACCTCATTTATACATTCGGATTTATTATAGCATATATTCACTTATTACACTTGCTAATTCTTTTGGATTTTCTTCATTTACAATATGTCCAGTATTTGCAATAATTTTCAATTCTGCATTTTTTATATGTTCTGATAAATAATATGCTGATTTAATATTAGCACTATCTTTTTCTCCTGAAATAACTAAAGTTGGGCATTGAACTTTATGAACTTTATTACTAAAATCCAATCTTTTCATAGTTTTTCCTAAAATAAAAGTATCTTTTTTATCAAAAGCCATTGTTTCAAAAATGGATTTAGGTAAAAGTTTAAAAACGACATTTTGAATACTAAACATTATTTTAGGAACTTTATGTGGTGTTCCAATTAAAATTAATTTTTCTACTTTTTCTGGATAATCAATAGCATAGTTTAATGCTAATATACCACCTAGCGAAAGACCACACAAATTTATTTTTCCATCTATTTTATTACAATATTCTGCAAAAGAAGAATATAAATTGGTATAACTTGCTTCTTTTCCATTTAGAATTGTATCTAAATTTGGGCATAGTATATCTTTATCATTATTCATATATCCAATTACTTTGTTCCAACTATCTGCTTTATGTCCTGATCCGTGGATTAGAATTTTTTTCATCATAGACCCCCTCTCTATACTTTTTATAATTCAGTTGTTTCAAATGATTTATTATATTTTTAATTATGTACTAATCATTTTTTAATATCATTCAAATAAATTTGCTATATTCTTATTTGTTTTAAATGACATTTCCATTCCCATTGCAGAAAATTCTACATATTCCCCTGAAGCATATACTACAATATTTGCTACTTCTTCCATTTCATTATTACTATTTTCTATTACTGTTTTGGTTGGTTCTTGATACATTTTTAATAAATATCTTTTTGCATCTTCATTATGTTCTTTATCTAGTTTCCATTTATCTAATCCTAAATTATTAATTAAGCTCTCAATATCTTCTTTATTTTCATAGGTTTTCAGCAATTCGCTTGTATTGTAATCATACACTTCTATCAACTGTGCTTTTCCTATACTTTCTTCTAATTCATTTGAATCTTTAGAATTATTTAAAACTAAAAACATTATTACTCCGATCACTACAATTAAAATAATTATAACAAAAGGTATTATCTTCTTCATAATTCTCATCCTTTCTTTAATTCACCTTAATATTTCCAGAAGTCGTTGAAATTTTTAAAACTATCTCTGACATTCTATTATTATTTTGAATATCTGAATCCCCTGAACCAGTTTCAGTTTCCACATATATATCATTTTTATTATTTATAACTACATTACCCGAATTAGCTTTTATTGAAGAATTTTCAGTAATATTTATTGTATCAATTATGATATTTCCAGATGTTGATGATATTTCACAATAACTTTCTATACTATTTATTTTTATATCTCCAGAAATTGCTTCTGCTTTTAATTTATTTGCTCCGTTAAGTACTATTTTTCCTGATGCAGTTTTTATTGTCGCATCTTCACTTATCGTTCCTACTTCAATATCACCAGATGATGCCTCAGCTGATAATTTATTAAAATTACCTGCCTTTATACTTCCTGAACTTGCTTTTAAAGTCACTTCATTTCCATTACCAATTAAAATATCACCTGATGAACTTTCTATTTTTCCATTATTTATATTTCCACATTGAATTTTTCCAGATGTTGATTCCAAATTGATAACATTATTTTCTAAATTAGGTGCTACTATATCTCCACTTGATGTTTGTATATTAAATTCTTCATCACAATCATTTGGAACTTGTATTATTATTTTTTCATCACACCAATAAAACATTGCGAATATAAATACTTTTGTTTTACTTTTTGTAATTGAAAGTTTTTTATTATTAATTGTTTCATTTATCTTTTCATCTTTCTCTCCATAAGCTGTAACTTTTATTTTATCTACATCTGCTTTTTCAATAAATACATTTGATGATGAAACATCCACATTAATTTTATCTAATTCTTCTGGTTCGTATTCTTTTTCGAATATTTTTTCTGTATTATCACCAAAAGAGATTAAAGAGAATTTTACACTATAATCATTATTTCTATTTATAATTGCATAAATCATAAAATTAACTAATGCTATAACTATTGTCACTAATATTATAATAAGTGTAATTTTAATTCCTTTATTTTTCATTATTTTCTTTTTCTCCTTTCATGCTAAAAATCAATTTTATAATTAGTTCAACAAATATAAATACAATCCATAATATCCAAGTAATATGCCAAGCTCCAGTTAAAAAACTTACTAAAAGATATATAATTAAAAATAGTACTGCAACAATTTGTATTGCTAACGCCTCTGTTTTACTCTCTGCTCCAACTGCTTCTATTTTTATACGGCCATCATCTAACTTTTCAATTTCTTCTATTGTATCATTGATTTCTTCAATATCTTCTTTTATTCCTTTTCTCTCTTTATCTTCTTTATAAGTATTTGGATAAGCTACAAAGAAATATACAATGATAACTGTTGCAATAGTACACAAAGTTGCCCAAATCATTACTGCATGAGCATCTTCATATTTTAATACTTCTGTCATGTA
Source organism: uncultured Clostridium sp. (assembly GCA_930982035.1). Lineage (GTDB taxonomy): Bacteria > Bacillota > Clostridia > TANB77 > CAG-508 > CAG-269. Next base: position 550 of record CAKNJL010000049.1, on the reverse strand, counting down.
TGGTAAACTAAATGTTGCTATACAATAAAGAAAAATACTTACACTTAATACAATTGCTTTTTTCTTATTTCTTTTTTGTAAATATTCATTTTTAGCTTTTTCATTTTCCTGTTTTATTTCTTTAGCTTCACTATTTTGGGTTTCCTTTTCTCCTTTTATTAGTTCTTCAGTTGTAATACCTAATACCTCACATAGTGGTAGTATTTTATCAAAGTCTGGTGTGCTTTGATTTGTTTCCCATTTAGATATTGTTTGTCTTGATACTCCTATTCTTTCTGCCAATTTTTCTTGGCTAATTCCAATATTGGTTCTATATCCCAATAATCTTTCCCCTAACGTCATTTTCTTATTTCTCCTTTCAAATTTCTTAACTAAATTATACTGTAAATTTTAGTTGCACACTACCAACTAGTCTTGGAACTTTGTCAACCAAACTTAACATTATTTATTTTTTTGCTTTTATTATAGCAAATAATATGCTGTTTTTCTATTTTTGCACAAGAAAGCGAACTTCGTTCGCACTGGCACTAATTACATTTAGTACCTTTTA
>CAKNJL010000048.1 GCA_930982035.1 uncultured Clostridium sp. | reverse complement strand
TGGTTTTCATTTATTGTGGTATATTCAAAAATATGTGGGAGTCTGCTAATATTAATAACACTATTATTGTAATAACAAGTGCTATTAATGTAATTCCTTCATTTTTTCTTTTTGTATTTTTCTTCATAAACTCCATTTCCTTTCTTTTGTTATTTTTTATAATCTGTAAACATTATTTTTATGCTCTAAAAAATAATATTTATATCAATTATATTTTACATTCTTAGACGTATTAAGTTAATATAATATAGTAATATATTTCTTGTTATTTTTGTCATTTTATTAATGTTAGTTAAATTTTATATAATAGGCAATAAATGTGATTTTAATTTCTTTATTTCAGATACTCTAAGAATATCCAATATCTCTTAATATACTTGTAACTGTAGATTCTTAGCGAGTTTATAGATATAAAATTGATTTATTTTCAGCAAATTTATTACTTCTTTTTTATAAATTTTTTTACATTTTTTGTTGACTTTGTAGCTGTTTATTGGTATTATTTAAATATCAAAAACATTCTTAGAGTATCTGACTTTAAGATTTTATTGTGTAATTAAAGACGTTTATATTTAGGATTTAATTTAAAACTCCATAAATACAAACGTCTTTATTTTAATATTATTTTATATTTATCTAATTATATTTTAATCTCTATAATCTAATCTAAAAACAATTGCTTCATTTTAGAATTAATATTTATTTATTCTTTTACTTTCTAGTGATTACTTTTAAAAATTCATATAATATTAATTTGAATATATAAAATTCATTTCACTCCCTTATTTTGTTGATATATGTATATTTTCAATTTCAGCATTCAATTCTCTTGAAATTATATTTTGTATTTGTGCAACTTCTTCTTGTTTTAGTTCATTCACTCCAATAATTGCACTCACACTATCACCATTCACAAAAATAATATTATTTGCAAAACCTTTTGTACTTATCAAATTTTCACAAATCATAATACTATTTTTGATATCATTAATTTTTTTAATTTCTTCTGTAGCACTTTGCTTTTGAGTCTCAAGGGCATTACTACTATTCAATACATTTTCATAACTTTCTATCATTTGTGAATACATTGTATCTCTTTCTAATTTTGACTTTGTAAAATATTCATCACTTGTCACAGTAGCATTTGTTTGAGTTGTTGTATTGTTATCAGTTGAACTATTTGTTGAAGCATTTGTATTTTCTTCTGAATTTGTTGTATTTTCTGTAGTAGTATTGCTTGTGTTACCTGTTGTATTACTATCTGTTGTATTTGTTACGACATCATTACTACTTACTAATGTTGCATCTCCAATATCTGCAATTTGCATATCATCATTTGATTCCATTTCCATTGCCGTTTGTGCAGAAACTTGTTCTGCTGTACTTGTTGTATAATTTAAATATCCTGCTGTAACTAACATCAAGGCTATCACATAGATGATTACTTGATTTTTCTTTAATACACCTTTCATTTTTTTCATAACATTTTCCTCCTCTTTAATGATACTCTTTTTTTATATATTTTAATCTTTTCCCAATATAATCCATTTTCTAAAAAATTATTTCATGCTATAGCTTATTATATTTTCATTCAAACATATCTATCTTTTTTGAGTAAAAACATTTAATTTGGTACATCCATAACATTTGTTGTTATACTATTACTCCAACACATCTGTCCCTTTTGAACAAAAAATGTCCAATTTGACACGTCCCCAAAGACTCATTTTGGAACGATTTGGCCCGTCCCTAACGTTCCATTTCAAATACTTGGATTTTGTGCGTCGCCAATCCTGTTACTGCTTCAACTGCTTGGATAATGCTACTTTTTACATCTGCATTTCCAGCTCCTTGTGCTGTTATTATTGCTCCTTCTATTTTGGGTTCTACTACTTTTTGTGTGATTGGTGTTTTTTCTCCATCATTTTCTTCATATATTATTTCTTTTTGCGAATCAGATTCTTCTATTGTTCTGGTTCCTCCTGATGTGTCTGTTTCTTGTGTATTGCTTGTTTTTGTATTTTCGTTATACATTGGTATTATTTCACTAGATTCTGAATAATTAATAAATACATTTACTTCTCCTACTCCTTGTATTTTTGATAGTATTTCTTCTAGTTTTATTTCTAATTCATTTGTACTTTCACTTGATGTTTCTATTGTATTATTTGCATTAGTGTCTTGTTTGGCTAATTGTTTTGATTTTAGACTTGTATTTTCTATGTCTTCATCACTACTTTTTTTGTCTCCATTCCATATTATGTTTATGACTACTATTGTTATTATTAATACTATTATAAAAAAGACTAAATTCTCAATTTTCTTTTTATTATTTTTATTTCCTTCTTCTGGTTTTATTAAGCTTTTTAATTTATCTTTAAACATTTTTCATCAACTCCATATTCTTCTATTAAGAACTTTTTTATCTTTTGGACATCACTCATGTTGATACTGTTTTGATTTTCATCTTGATTATTACTTTGATTATTTTTTGTGATTGTTGTATTTACTGGTTTTATTTTTTGTATTTCGCTTACTAGTTTATTTTCAAATGTTTCTTCTTCATCTTGATTTTCTTGTTTTTCTTCTCCTTTTTCAACTTTTAATTCAATTTGTTCTATATAACTTTCTTCATTTTCACTTGATAATGTGGCATAAACATTACAAGTTGTAACATTATATCCTAATTCATTTATTTTTTCAGTTATATCTTTTTCTAGTTCTTCTATATAGATTTCTTCTATTTTTGTGTTCATTGATGATTCATTTGAGCTATTCTGATTTGTTGTATAATTACCATATTCATTAAAATCATATGTACTTACATCTAATATATCTTTATTTTTTATAAATGGTGATATGATATTAAATATTATATATATTGCAAATATCATTCTTACATATTTTTTTGTTTTGTTATTTGGTAATATCATTTCTAATATTGATATGACAATAATTGATAATCCAAGACTTTTTGCCCATGTACTTAAAAAATCTATCATAACTCCCCTACCTATACATCATTCCAGTATTAGATATTTTTACTACTAATGCTGTTCCTATAATTAACATTACAGAGATTGAACATAATATTGCTAAAAATATTTTGTATACATCTCCTATTTGATCTAGTAATCCTGTTATATTTTTATCAGCTATTGGTTCACATATAGCAGACATTACTTTGTATGCAATAGTTAATATTCCTAATTTTAATATTGGTATTATGCAAATACCTACTACAATTATTACTCCTATTAGACCAACTGCATTTTTTAGTATAATTCCACAACCTAAGACTGTATCTATAGCATCTCCTAAAATTTTTCCCACTACAGGAACTGCTGAACTAACTACTGCTTTTGTAGTTTTAGCTGTTATTCCATCTACACTACTAGAAAGTGTTCCTTCTAATGAAACTACTCCAACAAAAATTGTAAGTATTATACCAAAAAACCATACTACTCCTGATTTTAAAAACTTCGTTAATTTATCTATTTGGATATTATCTGATATTTTCGATATTACTATTAAACTTGTAAATACTAGTACTACCGGAATTATTATATTTTGTATTATATTTCCTATAAAGTTGATTAAAAATAGTATTATTGGCTCTAAAATTCCACTTGTTGTTATGCTTCCTGTATATATCATAAGAGTAATTAACAAAGGTACTAATATATTCATAAATCCCACTAAATTGTTACAGGTCTCTTTTACAACTTGTACAATTTCTGAAAAATTCATCATTACTATTGTTACTATTAATATGTATTGAACATAATAAATCAATTTTGAAATATTATCATTTTCTAAACTTTCACTTACAGATTTTAATACACTATGTATGACTACTATTGCTAATATACTTCCTAATACACTTAATCCTTCTAATAATTCTCCACCTAATAAACTTAGTATTTTTTGAAATAAAGTTTGGTTATCAACTTCTCCTTTTATAGCATTTTCAAGTATTTCATTTAAATCAATATCTTCAAAAAACTCACCTGAATATTCATCAGCTTTTTCTATAAAATCACTAATTTCAAACTCTTCTTGTTGTTCTTCCATGGTTTCTTCTTCCGTGCTTTCTGTTCCTACAATCTGCTTCTTTATGTTTTCTTCTTCAGTTCCAATTGAAGATGGAGCTATTATATTTAAAAAGATTATCATAATTATAAAAATGTATAGAATCTTTTTCATTTTTACTCCTTTATGATGATTTAGGGACGGAGAGAAAATCATTATTTTACTGTTTTTTTATAGTGATGATTTTTTCTCCGTCCCTAAATCATCACGGCAAAATTTCTAATATTATTTCTAACAAACTTGATATAATTGGAATTGACATAGATATTATTATTATTTTGCTTCCCAGCTCTATTTTACTTGCTATCGCTCCTTCCCCAGAATCTCTACATATGCTTACTGCAAATTCTGATAAAAATGCTATTCCTGTTATTTTTATTAACAGTGCTAGAAATTGACTGTTTATATTGGCTTTTCCCGCAATGGATTGTATTAGATTTACTATCCCTGTTAATTGGTCAACTAGTAACAATAATATTAGTGCTCCTGTTAACAAACTTATATATATTGCAAACTCTGGTTTATATTGCTTTAGTAATATAATTATTATTAATGCAATCAATCCAATTCCTATTATTCTAATAACTTCCATAATTTACCCTTCTTTGAACACTAAAATTTTACCTAATATTTTTAATTTACTATTACTTGTACTTTTATATCGCATGCTGTAATATATTTTGTATTTTAAGAACATATTAAATGCTTTGTTTTGAACTGTGTTAGGCTATATCTAATTGTTCAAATTTATATGATTTATAATCCAAATATCGTTCTAACCGTATCAAATAGTTCACTTATTTCTTTTATAACCATTGTCAGAACGATTACCAATCCTGCTAATGTAGTCATCATTGCTTGGTCTTCTCTTCCTGCTCTTACTAGTACTTGATGTAATACAGCTACTAAAATTCCTATTGCTGCTATTTTAAATAATAAATTAATATCCATATTTTTATACCATTCCTCTCTCAACAAATCGAAAAAACTTGAAAATTCTACATATATTACTTTTTATGTATCATCCATTTAACTATAGCTTTATACATTGCTACAATTATTTTTAAATAAAATCTACTAAATTCATTTTATATTTAATTTATATTTAAATTAGAATTATGACAATTGCCAATCCTATAGTAGTCCCAAGTCTACTGTATAATTTTTCGTTTTTATTTTTTTCTTCTCCGCGCTTCTTTTATTTGTTTTTCTAAAAACTCTCCGTGTAATTTCTATTTGACTTACTTGTCCTTCTACATCTGTTTGTCCTAACATTTTTGACAACATCAGTAATATATTTATGTCTTCTTTATTAAGATTTGTATCACTTTCATAAACTGCTTTTTCCCAGGCCTCTCCTGCACTAAGTTCTTTCATATTTTTTCCGAGCTTGCCCAAATATTTTTCCTATATTATTTTGGGCTTTAGCATCTATTTCTTCAAAAATTTCTGGAATCGGTTCATATGTAAATTTAATTTTTGATTTAAATATATTCAATATGTTTTTTATTTCTTCTAATTCTTCTAACCTATATGCGTATTTTTTTGATATAAATTTTCCTATTAGACTTGATGCAATAAATATTAATAATAGCATAAAATATTTTAATACTTGCATAAATACCTTGTCCCTTCTATTTCAAAATCAAATTGTATTGTAACTTTTTATATATTATATTCAGCTATTATTTTTTTAGAACTAATAAAAAAAATTTTTTAAAATGACTGATGAACGCTCCTTGAATCCTGGCTTTTTTTGGGGGGGTAGGGGACAGAACTTGAATTGAAACCAAGGAGAAAGACTGCGTTTATGAGGGAATATATAATATAAAGCCATTCACAATTTTGTATAAGCTAAATTTTCAAAGAAATTCTAAAAGAACAAAGTGTGCTCTTGCACTCAGACCCTTTCGTACCGAAAGTACCGTGCATATCGCACCCTTTTTTCCTTAAGAATTTCTAATTCAAATTTAGATACGCAAAATCGTTCATTTTTTTATATTATATATTCCCTCATAAACGCAGTCTTTCTCCTTGGTTTCAATTCAAGGTCTGTCCCCTAACCCCAAAAGCCAGGATTCAAGGAGCGTCCATTATATAAAAATTATTTTTTCAATTATCTTTCCATCAACTAATTTTCTTATGTTTCTATTTGCATTCACATCTTCTATATTTTTTCCATGCATAGTAAAAACTCCTTTTACTCCGGAAAGCATTGCTTCTTCTATTGCTTGTATATCTTCAACACTTCCAATCTCATCACATGCTATAATTTCCGGTGCCATTGTTCTTATTAATATTTTTATTCCTTTTGGTTTTGAAACATTATCAATTATATCTGTTCTTATTCCAACATCATTTTGTGGAACACCTCTATACATAGCTGCAATTTCTCCTCTTTCATCAACAACACCACATGTTTTTCCTTTGAAATTTATCTCATTTATTCCATTGCTTAATTTTCTAATTAAATCTCTTAGAATTGTAGTTTTTCCTTTTCCAGGTGGAGAAACTATAAGTGTATTAAATATATTCTGGTTTTTAGTATCTACAACTTGTCCTATAATTCTATTACTACAATTAAGAACTTGCCTTGCTATTCTAAAATTTAAACTTGTTATGTATTTTATATTTATTATTTCTCCATTTTCTATAACAGCTGTACCTGTTATACCAACTCTATGTCCACCTTTAATTGTAATATAGCCTTCACATAATTGTTTTTTATATGCATATATAGAATTTTCACATAATCTTTCTACTATTTGCAATATTTCATTTTGAGTTATTTTGTATTCTACTATTATTTCACTATCTCTAAGCTTTAATATTAGAGGTCTTTCTATCCTTATTCTTATTTCTTGAAGCTCATCTTTGATTTTATTATTGGAAATAATTGTGTTATATATTATATTTGATAAATTCATTGGAAAAAATTTAACGATTTCTAATAACTTTTCCATTTTTTATCAATCCTCCCCTTATATTTATATTCAGCTTTTTTCAATTTATGTCCAATTGGGGACGTTTCTCTTTTGGACATTTTAGGTGTAATATTGGGGATGTACTCAATGTCATTAGGCTAAGAGTTGGTAAAAGATGCTACTATGGGGAAATATATAATATAAAAAAATGAACGATTTTGCGTATCTAAATTTGAGATAGAAATTATTAAAGAACAAGATGTGTGGTATGCACAGTACTCTCGTTAAAAGAGGTTCTGAGTGCAAGAACACATTTTGTTCTTTTAGAATTTCTTTGAAATTTAGCTTATACAAAATTGTGAATGCTTTTATATTATATATTTCCCCATAGTAGCATCCTTTACCAGGCCTTGACTTGATGAGACCCTAAAATGTCCAAAACAGAAACGTCCCCAATTGGACATTAACGTTTATTAATAACTGCTCTATAGATTAAACCTGTATCTATATCTTTTTCAAATTCAACTCTATATGCGTCATCTACATTTATATTACTTTTTATAAGTGTAATATTTTGTTCTGTAACTTCATATTCTTCTCCGTCTACATTTATTTCTTCTATCTTATTATTACCTTCTGTTTCATTATTATTTTGTATTGTTGTCAATAGTCCTTTTACTGTTGCTCCTTTCGTATTTGTACTTTCATATAGCTCAAATTTTTGATTAAATGAGTTTACTGCTGTTTCATCTATTTGTGCTGTATTATTTTGTGTTCCTGTCATTATAAAAGATGGTAATAGATATTGAATTGGATTTTCACTTTCTGATACTCCTAATTCCTCCATTTGTGTTCTATTTACTTCTGTTAGTCTTTCTTGTATTGCATTCATTAGGTTTGTTACATATTCACTATCTTCTTCATTCAAAATAGCTGAATTCTCATCTGTTAAATCTTCTATTTCTACACTGTCCTTAAATTGTACATTATTTGTAATTAGATATTTATAACTCATTGTATCATTTTCTGTATTATCATTTGAAGATTCCTCTGATGAATCATTTTCAGGCTCTTCTGTTATTTCTTCTATTGAAGAAGTATTAGAGACAGTATTTCCTTCATATGGTCCTTCCAATGATATTTCATAATTTTCACTTACATTTTCTGTGTTTAATCCTGCATATTTTGCACTAACTGATATATTAGCTGTTTCATCTGCTGATTTTATTCCTGCTGTATATGTTATTTCTTGTTCATTTCCTTCTTTATTTATTGATATTGTGTTACCTTGTATTTTTATATCTATTCTGCTAAGTTTTCTTGAGTTTTCATATACAGTTAATTCTATGTTATCCGTAATTTCTAAACTATTAATGCTTTCTATCATGTCGTCTATTAAATCTGTATCAAATTCTGTTGAGCTTCCTAAATCTTCTGCTATAACATTTATTTTGTTAATTGTATTTGCATCTGATTTTAGTGTTTCTAATATTTGTACTAAAACATTTTTAAATTCCTCACCTGTTAAGGTTAATTTATATCCAGTTAAATCTCCTTCTGCTACTTTAGAAAATTTGTTGTCTGCTAAACTATTTAATATATTATCAAAATATGTTGTTTTTAGGTTTTGAATCTCTTCATCTGAAAATTCAACACTTTGTTGCATATTCATAAAATTAGTAATACCTTCTAATCCAGAAACATCTTCACCATTTTTTATTGCGACAAAACTACTTCCAATATATTTGGTTTGTACTCCCATAATATCATTAGTTTGCCTGTATGTTAATGGGAAATTCACGTCATCTGAATAGTTTAAAGTTATTTCTCTTTCTGTTTTTGAATTACTTGGATCAGTTTTCCCTGAATATGTAATATTAAAATTATTGGCCAATTCTAATTCTTGCTCTAATCCTGGAACTGATATTTCAAATGATATATCCCCACTATTTTCATAATTTGTATTTTTCTTCTTTTGAAGATATTGCTCTAAACCATTTTCTATAAAACCATTCTCTGATTGGATTACTTGTGATGTATATTTGAAAAATGCTTGTTTATTATTAATGAATATATCTGTAAAGAAGTATAAACCCGCTATTGTTCCTACTATAATTAATAATACTAATAAAATAATTATGGTTATCAGTAATCCTTTATTTTTCTTTTGATTCATTTGTTTACCTCCACACTTTTTTTATATTTAGTAGATAGTATATTCTTAATTTTCTTCTACTTTGAAAATTCTAGAATTATCTTCTAAAGAAACAACTATTCTTATACCACATTCATATTTATTTTGATTCCCAATACCTCCACTATTGTTTATACGTTTTAATCCATCTGCATTTTTCACATTTGGAGTAGCTAGCCAACAATATACACTTGTATCTTCTGTATAGTTAAAATTACTTAAACTTTTGACATAAAATAATCCTTCTGCTGGTTCATCTTCATCTACGGCTTTTGTGCTATCTTCTTCATGTCCTCTTGCAATATTTAATTCTGATAACGTCAAAATATGTGCTTCTTTTGCTCCTTCAGCTATAAATGCATTTTCATTTAATATCTCTGTATTTTGACCATTTACAGATATATACTTACCCTCATTTTCTTTTGTTCCTTGGTCTATATCATCTACTTTGTTAAATTTTATTTTATTAAAATTATACCACATCCCAGAAGTTGCATAAATGTTTTCATTATCAATTAAACTTGATAACTTAAATAATTGTATATATTGTTCTCTTTGCTCTCTATTTCCTGCCCATTTTCCTAATGTTTCATTATCATCCTTTTCCAAATCTTGTATTGAATTATACGAATAATTTAACTCAGCTGGGATTCCTGTTGAAATCAATTTTACTCCATTAAATGTACCATTACCATTATTTGTTCCCTTGTCTAGTACTCTCCAACCATTTTGTGATGTAAATTCATATTCTGTATTAATATCTGTATAACTTACATCATATTGTATATAATCTCCTATTTCTATTTCTGTTGTAATTACTGTTGGAGGTTCTTCTGTTTCTTGTTTTTCTCCAATTGTTCCATCTTTATTTATTGTATAAGAATATTTTTCATCTACTGTCACTTTTAATGGATAACTAGAATCTATTACTTCTTCTGGGACTCTTTCTATATTTTCTATTTTGTTTAAATTGTCCTTTATATCCTCATTGTTTAAAACTCCAGCTATTCCTATACTATCCCTAATAGCTAAATTTATTTTCTCGGATATTTCTCTTTCATCACTATTATCTTTAGCTTCTTGTACGCTATCTATAATTCCGTTATCACCTATTACTGTTGATATAGTTATCCCTGCCAGTATTATTAAAACAACTATCATTACAACTAACATAATCATTGTTATTCCTTTATCTTCTTTACCTAACATATTTCCTCCTTTGTTATTTTTATCTTATATTACTATATCGTTTTTACTATATTTTGTCAATTGGTATTGTATTTTTTATAGAATAAGGTCAAATTCTTTTAAAAATATAATATTAGTTTTTTCTCTCTTTAAAACTAAGGTAAAGTAAATTAGATTAAATTTCAATAATTTTATGTTTAATAAAGACCCTAAGCTATTTTATAATATAACTCTGGGTACTTAAATTATTTAGATATGAATTGTAACAATAAATAACTATATTTTTTCTTTGATTATTTAATTAGCATTTATTCTTCCCAATTATGATATATATTGGCAACATCATCTAATTCTTCTAATCTTTCAATTAATCTTTCCATTTTTTCTGTTCCTTTTTCATCTAGTTTTACAGTTGTTGTTGGTACCATTTGCACTTCTGCCTCTAGGAATTCTAATCCTGCTTCTTCCAATTTTTCACGTACTGCTGTAAAATCTGATGGATCTGTTGTTATTTCATATATTTCATCTGTTGAAACAAAGTCTTCTGCTCCTGCATCTAATGCTAACATCATTAACTCATCCTCATCCATATTAGTTGATGCTTTTTCTATTACAATTACACCTTTTTTGTTGAACATGTATGATACGCAACCTGTTGTCCCTAAATTTCCTCCTGATTTATCAAATGCATGCCTTACATCGGCTGCTGTCCTATTTTTGTTATCTGTTGCAGCTTGAACAATTACTGCTACTCCATTTGGTCCATATCCTTCATATGTAATTTCTTCATAATTTTCATTACTTGTTGAAGCTTTTTTGATTGCATTATTTATTGTGTCATTTGGCATGTTTGCTGCCTTACATTTTGCTATTACATTTTTTAGCTTTGAGTTTCCTGCAGGGTCTGGTCCACCCTCTTTTACTGCTATTAATAATTCTCTTCCTAGTTTTGTAAATATTTTTCCTCTTGCTGCATCTGCTTTTCCTTTTTTTGCTTGTATATTATGCCATTTACTGTGTCCGGCTCATTTTTAATTCCTCCTTCTCAATTTTTTCAGTATTTAAGCCACTTTCGGCTGTTCTGTCATATAAACATTAAGTGAAATTTCTTTATTGTTCTTTGTTGATTTATATAGGGTTTCGAGGTTCTTTATTGAACGAATTGTGCCAAAATTGTGCCAGAAATTTCAGATTGTTTTTTATGTAAATAGATTATTTTGTTGCTAAATTTATCCAATTCTTAAACAACACCATAAATATTTTATCATACTTTTTTTATTTTGTGTAGTATTTTTACAAATTATACTTGTTTTAACTATCTCTCATTATTACAATTTTTATTAAATCCAATTTCTTATTTCATTATTTTGCATTTGCTCATCAAATTGTTTTATACTTTGTTTAATATTTTCTATACTCATAACTGATTGATTTTGCTTACAATATAAATCCTCTATTTCCTTTATAATATAACTAACTAATCCTATATCATCATAATCTTTATTCTTATCAAATAATTCGTTCAATTTATTTTTTACTATTTCATATTGCTTTTCATTTTCAGCCCCTATAACTATGATAGATTTTCTTACATTGCTATATATCCCCTCAAATGATTTGTCTTTAAAATCCTTTGAAAATGTTAACTCCAATATTCCTATCAAGTAGTCCAACATTTCAATATTTTTTATATTGCCAAGTTCACTATTTATCCCATTAAACCTACTCTTATCTATATATGGTTGATTCGATTTTTTTAACCAATAATAGTAATATTTTATTCCTTCTATCTGTTCCATTTTTATAAGTTGTTGTGCAAAAAACATTTTATTTTCAAGCTTTTTAGACCTTTTTAATTTTTCTACTATCCATGGTTTTAATATTATAGAATCTTTTTTTATTATTCTTTCAAGTATTTGTTTTTGAAAATTCAACTCTAAATTGTAGAAGTATTTATCTATAAAATCTTCAATTGTCATAAATTCAAGTATATAATCTAATGCTAGTATTCTTTCTGAATCATATAATCTATTATTTAATAAGTGTTTTCCAACTGCCTCTATACAATTTCCTATATTGTTCTTTAAACAATATTCTATATGATTTTTAAAAACCTCCATATGTATTTCTCTTTTATTCAAATTTTCAATGATTCGATTCTTTACTTCTATTGTATTTGTTTGTTCTAAAATATAATCTATTCCAACACTTTCTCCATTAATGCTAAAATCAAATTCTAACATATCTAGCAAAATATTATCAGGATATTTTAAGTTTAATTTGTATCTATAAAACCATAAATATATACATATCCAATTTGTTGTCCAACTTTTATCTTTTTTGTATTTTATTGCATTTCTAAAATCCACTTCCTGTATTTTCCTATAACAAATATCTTTTATTGTTTCTTTTTGTTCATTATTCAATTCTATAGAATTTTTTTCTGTGCTTATAATTCTATATACTTCACTTAATATAACAAAATCCCAATTCCAATTTTCAAACGTTTTGTCTGTAATCTCTTCTTCGTCCTTTAAATGAAAAATCAAAAAATTAAAAAGATATTGATATTTAATATTATATTCTATTTTTTCATAATGTCTTGCTTTTTTTAATTCTTTTACGCTAAATTGTTTAAAATGCATTTCATTCTTTAATTCTTCAATTAACTTTAAGAAATCATTTTTGAAAAACAATTTGCTTAAAAAATATTCTATACTTTCATTTCTTATTTTATTATAATCTACTACCTGTCTTTCCTGAATAATTCTATTTGTTTTTTTCTGATATAATTCTTTTAATTTATTATAGTATTTTAATTTGCTATTACAAAATAATAATATTTTTTCTGTTACTTCATCACTAAATTTTCCTTTTTCATATTCACCAAAATAATATTCCATACATTTATCATCAATTATTTGCTCATATGCTCTATATGCATTGTTTTTTTCTAATTTTATGTATTCTTTGAAAAAGTCCAACAAGATATTTTCTTTTTTAACTTTAGATATAACAACATTCATATTTTCATAATTGTAATTTTCTTCACATTTAATATATATTTTTAATAAAGCATTAATTATATCTTTTTGGTTTGAATATATATTAAACACAGAATCACATACATTTTTTATAATGTTTCTTGTATCTTCACCAACTATAAATTTTTCTTTATTAAAAAAATCTATAATTTTATTTGAAGCTTTATCATTATCTATAAGCCCAAATGCTTTTTCATATTCGGAATGTTCATCCCAAAAATATATTTCATCATCTTCTTCGCTCCATGTAGCCCTCATACCTTTCTTTTCAATATCAAACCTTTCTATAAAAATGTCAATTCCTTCATTTACTATTTTTAATTTGTTGCAAAAATAGTAATAGCTTTTCCTTAATCTAGAATTTTCTATCTCTCTATTAAACTCTACAATATTCCTTAAATCTTCTAAGTTTGCCAAATTATAATTAGCCAAAACTTCTATCGCTGTAGATTTGTTATATCTAGTATAATTATTATTTAAGCAAATATTCATTAATGTTTCTTTTATCTCATGTTCTTGACCATATAAGCTATCTGTATTGGCCAATATATCCAATGAATTTCCTACTGAAGTGTAATGATAATTTTCTTTGATTTCTTGTAACAAATATTTTATATCTGACTCATCAGATACTAAATTATTTGTTTGATAAATATTATCTGTCATCCATACTCTTTTCTCTTTACATTGTCTATAAATCTCCCAAAATATTTTCTTTTGCTTTGATGTATCTAAAATATCTTTTTCAATATAGAATAAAAATTCTGGCATAACTGTTATAATCCACTCTATCAATTCAGGATTTTTATACTTATTTACTAAAAAAGTTAATGTGTTTATCCACGTAGGATTAATTTTTTGAGGAATATTTTTAAAAGTAACAGCTTTTTTTACAATTTCTATTGGATATTTATTCAATCTTCTAGCTGCCAAATATTCACCAAAGTTATTATGCACGAAACTCCAATTTCCATCATCATTTCTCGTCCATAAACTACTATAATTTAAAATTTCTCTATTTTCTGGTATTAGTATTAATTCATGATATTCTTTACTTGTTAAGAAATTTTTTCCTAAGTATTCTAAAGTAATCCCTATAATTTCTAATAGATTGTCTAGTTGTTCTTTAAAATAATCAAGTTTTATTGAATCTTTATATTTATTCTTATCTCTTAAAAATCTTTCATCGATCATCGAATCCAATAATTCTTTTCTACTAGGTAGAACTTTATCTCGTAAATATCTTTTTATTATTTCATTTAAGTAAAATGGGTTATAGACCATATAATAAAGTTTTTTCTTATTTATTTCTTTCCAAAACTCATCCTGTTCTATATTATGCCTTAATAATAATTGATTAATATCCTCTTCATTAATTCTGCACAATATATATTCTTTGAATCCTTTTAATGTTCCATCAAAATTCGTGTTATGATTTTCATAAAAGTTTTTTCTACATGTTACAAATACTCTTATATCTTGATTATCTTCACAAAATTCTTCTAATTTTTTTATAAAAGTGTTTCTATTTTTATTTTCTATCTCATCTAAGCCATCAAACACAAATAATATGTTTTGCACAGGTAAGCCCTTATATTCATTCGGTATCATATCTTCAATTTCTTTATCAACATATGTATTTAATCTTTTATAAAATGCACATACATTTTTTTCTTTTTCATTTATTAAGTTTACAATTCTTTTTGCTTCTTCTGTTTTTCCTTCACCAGCGTTACTTAATAATACAACTTTACTATTGTTCTTCAGTACTTCGTATAAATTTTCTCTATTTTCAGTATTAAAATAATCATTAATTCCTACTTGCAATACTTTTCTTTCGACATAATTTGTAGTGATATCTTTACATTCCTTTCGTTTAATTTCTGAAAGTTTTTTTACTAATTTGCTTACATATTGACTTTCTAAAAAAGTAGCAATAGGATATAATTCTTCATTTGTAAAACTTGCTATATCCTTTGAAATGTCATCGTAATCTATAATTTTAAAATCAATTCCTTGATTTTTAATTTTCCTTTTATCATATTTAGGTAATTTTCCTTTTGTCATAAAAAATATTACTTTATCATATCTTTCTATTAAATTTTCTTTAGAATTTTTAAATACTTCAAATGTTCGATTAATCTTCTCAAGACTATTATCAGCAGTTACTTGAATCGAAATTCTTCTTTTATCATCAGCCAAATCTATTGCTGGATAATTTGGATATATATCGTTCATATTTTTTAGTTTATATCCATATGTTAATTCTAGCAACTTTAATACTATATCTTCCATTTTTCTGTTAATGCTATAATATCCATTTATATTATTATCTTTTATATTCTCCTTAATTATTGAGAAATATTGGTGTATTCTTTCTTGATTAATTACTGTTTCCATTACTCACCTCTACAAATTCATAAATTTTTTAGTTCTCTATAAAATTTTTATTTACTAACTCTATACTTACAGATGTATAATCAACTAAATCACTGGAAACACATATCCCTATTTTTGCGACAAACATACGACAAAGGTGCGACAAACATACGACAAAGATGCGACAAAATGTAAGATTAATTATTTTTGATTCTATAAATTTTTTTAGGATCTTTGGTGTTAGAATAGATATATAGACACAAAATTTTACGAATTGAAAAAAAGATG
>CAKNJL010000047.1 GCA_930982035.1 uncultured Clostridium sp. | reverse complement strand
AATCTTTTTATTATTAGTAGATTTTTTTATAATTTTCTTAAGTTGACAGCATTGCGGTGGTGTGAGAGGACACTAAGTGAAATAATCACTTAGTTCCTACTCGATTTTGTTTTTTTATACAATAAAAAAGTGATTGACATGGAGTTAACTCCAAGTGATATATTATTAATCAATGATAGGAAATAAGAAACAGTCTACCCAATTTTTAAATTAAGGAGGAGAATGAATTTTATGAAAACTTTATATTTTGATTGCTCTAGTGGAATTAGTGGAAATATGGCATTAGGAGCTTTACTAGAAATTGTAGGAGATGAAAACTACTTTTTAAATGAAATAAAGAAATTAAATATTGATGGATATAAGATTGAAATTTCTAAAAAAGTAAAAAATGGTATTACAGGAACTTATGTTGATGTTATTTTAGAAGACCAACATGAGGAACAACATCATGAAGAAGAACATCATCATAGCCATGAACATGAACACCATCACAATCATCATCATGAACATAGAAATTTAAATGATGTATATTCTGTAATTGATAATAGCTCAATAGATGAGAATAGCAAAGAATTGGCAAAAAAGATTTTCTTAAGAGTAGCAAAAGCAGAATCAAAAGTTCATAACAAGCCATTAGAAGAGGTACATTTTCACGAGGTAGGTGCAATAGATTCAATTATAGATATTGTTGGTACAGCTATTCTTATAAACAAGATAAATCCAGATAAAATAATTTCAAGCATTGTTAATGATGGATATGGATTTATAGAATGTGCACATGGTACAATGTCCGTTCCAGTACCAGCTACAAGTGAAATATTTGCAAATTCCAATGTTAAATTTAGACAAATAGATATAGATACAGAATTAGTTACACCAACTGGGGCATGAATTATAGCAGAACTTGCAGAAGAATTTACTACATTACCTGCAATGACAGCAGAAAAAATAGGTTGGGGAACAGGTTTAAAAGATTTAAAAATACCAAATGTTTTAAAAGTATATTACGGAGATATGCAAGAATCAAACGAAAACTTTGTAGTAATGGAAACAAATGTTGATGATTGTAGTGGAGAGATTTTAGGATATACATCTGAAAAATTATTCCAAAATGGTGCATTAGATGTATTTTATACACCAATATTCATGAAGAAAAACAGACCAGCATATAGATTAACAGTTGCTTGTAAAAAAGAAGATATGTTAAAATTACAAAACATAATGTTTAGAGAAACAACTACGATAGGAATAAGGTATCGTTTTGAATCTCGTACAGAATTAGGAGGAGAATTTGAAGAGATAGATACAAAGTATGGAAAATTGAAAGTAAAAAAAGTAATTAATAATGGTGAAATTTACATTTATCCTGAATATGAAAGTATGAAAGAATTAGCAGAAAAAAGCAATATTCCATTAAAAGAATTATATAAACTTGATGAATTAAAAGCAGATTAATTATACATTATAGGAAACACCATGAAATTTTTCACAACCAAGGCGAAACTAAAATATTTTATTTTCATTGGTTAAAAATTAAAATAGGAGTGATATTTATATGGAGGTAAAAGAAAGAATAGAAAATCAAGTATTTGATGAAGAAAGAGCATTATATAATTTAAAAGATACAGAAGTTTCAAACTGTATTTTTGCAGGAGAACAAGATGGAGAATCTGTATTAAAAGAAACAAGAAATATAAGAGTGATAGATAGTAAATTTTCTTTAAGATATCCATTATGGCATGCTAAAAAATATGAATTAATACATTCTACTTTTGATGATAAAACAAGAGCTCCAATATGGTATTCAGATGATGGTCTAATTGATAACTGTGATTTACAAGGAATAAAGTTATTAAGAGAATGTAATAATACAGATATAAGAAATACAAATATTGTTTCTCCAGAGTTTGGATGGAAATGTAGTGGAATTAATGTAGAAGATAGCAAAATTATATCAGAATATATCTTTTTAGATAGTAAAAATGTAAAACTAAAAAATGTTGAATTTCAAGGCAAATATTCTTTTCAATATATGGAAAACTTAGAAATTGAAAATTGCAAATTAGATACAAAAGATGCCTTTTGGCATAGTAAGAATGTAACTGTAAGAGATTCAATTGTAAAAGGAGAATATCTTGCTTGGTTTTCAGAAAGTTTAACACTTATTAATTGTAAAATAATTGGGACACAACCACTTTGCTATTGTAAAAATCTTAAATTAATAAACTGTACAATGGAAGATACAGATTTAGCTTTTGAATATTCAGAAGTAGAGGCTGATATAAAAGGAAATGTGTTATCTATAAAAAATCCAAAATCAGGAACAATAATAGTAGATTCTGTAGGAGAAATAATAAACCAAGATTCTATTATGGAAGTAGAAGGAAAGGTTATTATAAGAGAATAATATAAATCATATATTAATATTTATTATATATGAACTTATAAATATTGATTAATAAATACTATAAAAGGTTATCAATTTGGTAACCTTTTATCTTTTGCAATGGTATATTACTAAAGTTTAAAATTTATAAGAATATAATTCTTAGATAAAACAAAAAAGATTTTAAAACTCTCATATCAATAAACTAAAACAAAAAGGTGTTTACTAAATATTTTATTGATACTTTTTAAAATTATATTAATTTGAAATATAACTAATCTTTTTTTATAAAAACTATTGACGCGGTGTCAGAAGTATGATATATAATAATCAAATTGACACGTTGTCAGATAAAAGAAATGAAATAGAAAAGGAGACAGATAGAATGAGTAAAGAAATTGTTGATTTGAGGAAAGAAGAAATCATAAATGCTTGTGAAAAACTTTATGAAAATAATAGTTTCAAGGATATAACAATAAAAAGTATAGGAGAAGAAACAACATTTTCCCGTACTTCCATATATAATTATTTTCAAACAAAAGAGGAAATATTCTTAGCACTTTTAAAAAGAGAATATGAAAGATGGATAGATGACTTAAATGAAATGTATGAGAAAAATTCTGAAATGGAAAAAGAAGTGTTTGCAGACAAGTTAGCGAATACAGTTGCAAAGAGAAATAATCTATTAAAGTTACTTTCTATGAATATGTATGATATGGAAGAAAACAGCAGAATGGAAGAGCTAATAGAATTTAAAAAAGCTTATGGAAAAGCAATAAAGATGGTAAGAAAATGTGTTGATAAATTCTTTGAAAACATGAGTGATGAAGAAAAAGAAGAATTTGTATTCTTATTTTTTCCACTAATGTTTGGAATTTATCCCTATGCAGAAGTAACAGAAAAGCAAATGCAAGCAATGGAAACAGCTGATGTACCATTTAAATATTTATCTATCTATGACATTACATATAAAGGAATTATAAAATTATTAAATTAATTGGAGGTAAAAAAGTTATGAAAATAGTCGTATTGACGGGAAGTTATAATATGCATGGAACATCAAATACTTTAGTTGATGAATTTATAAAAGGAGCAAAGGAAAATGGTAATGAAATCGTAAGATTTGATACAGCTCATTTAGATATACATCCTTGTATTGGTTGTAACCATTGTGGAATGGATGGAGATTGTGTATTTAAAGATGACATGGTTAAAATATTGGATAGTATAGAAGAGGCAGATATGTTAGTTTTAGCAACACCAGTTTACTATTTTACAATGACAGCACCACTTAAAGCTACAATAGATAGATTTTATTCTAGAACAGGAAGAATAAGCAGTAAAAGGCTAAGAATAGCATATATTATGACTTGTTGGAACACAGATGATTCCACAGTTGAACCTTTAATCGTACATTATAAAAAGTTAGTAAGTTATATGCATTATAAAGATGAAGGAATGATTATAGGAAAAGGTTGTGGAACAGTAGGTATGATTCCAGAACATTTTTATAAAGAGGCATATGAATTAGGGAAAAGGATGAAATAGAAATTTGGTTATTAGAATTTAAAAATATTTTCAGTGGAGGAGTTGTTTATGAATAAAAAAGTAGTAGCTTTATTAGTGGCAATACTTATTGTAGCAGTTATAGCTGGAATCATTTAATATAGAAAATAACAGAACAAATAATTCTTCAAGTGGTGAAATTGTCAATAATAATGTAGAAGTAGGAACAATAGAATCTGGAACAGAAATATTTGAAAACATGAATGGTGATTTTGAAGTTACTATTGAAAGAGTAGATTAAAATCAGAAAAGAGGTAAGTTGGTTTAGGAATAACAAAAGAAAAATATTTGGATGATGCAATAGGAACATTTGATGTAAAATTATCAAAAGAAGATATCGACTATCTAGAAGAATTATATGTGCCTCATAAAGTAGTAGGCGAATTATAAGAAAAATGTGCATTGATGAAATCAAAGATTTCGATGCACTCATATTAAGATTGCCTGGTAGTACTTCACAAATATATTAAGGAGGAGTTATTATGAGTTTAACAATTAATATTTATTATACAGGAGAAAATGGAAGTGCAAGAAAATTTGCAGAAGAAATGGTAGAAAAAGGAGTTGTAGCCAGAGTAAGAGCTGAAAAATGTAATCAAAAATATGAATATTTCTTCCCAATGGATGATCCAGAAACCGTTCTTTTAATAGATAGATGGGAAAGCCAAGAGGCTTTAGATGAACATCATAAATCTCCAATGATGAAAGAAATAGCAGAATTAAGAGATAAATATCATCTTCATATGAAGGTTGAACAATACGTTGGAAAATAAAAGTAGGTGAAATAAACAAATGTCGAAATTTAATTATAAAAGAAAATTAAGAAAAGGAAGAGTATTTATCGTAATTTTAATATTAATAATCATCATTGGAACAATTGTATTTACTGTTAATAGAACAGATGATAATCAAGAGCAAGAAGGTATAATGAATACTACTGCTACTAATAGTGTTGAGGAAAATAATCAATTAGTTGCTGAAATAAGCTATTCAGAAGAAGCCACATGGGAATGGCAACATGATACACTAGAAAATCATAATATAAGTGTATCAGCCATTGATTCAGTACACAATACTATTGATGAATATCCAATAAATGCGGAGGTTATAGTCAAAGATGGAGTTATTGTAGATGAATATTATAAAGAAGGATATGACCTAAATAGTATATTCTCATTACAGTCCAC
Source organism: uncultured Clostridium sp. (assembly GCA_930982035.1). Lineage (GTDB taxonomy): Bacteria > Bacillota > Clostridia > TANB77 > CAG-508 > CAG-269. The sequence goes on along the minus strand of CAKNJL010000047.1, from coordinate 12,150 downwards.
TTCAAAGAGTATTACTTCAGCAATTTTCGGAATTGCTATTGATAAAGGATACATAGAAAATGTTAATGTTCCAATATCTAATTATTTTCCACAAATATTAGAGTCAGATAGTGATTACTTAAAAGAAATTACAATAGGGCATTTACTTACACATACATCAGGATTTAATGCAAGTGATACTGGAAATTGGTATGAATGGAGAGCTTCAGATAATTGGGTAGATTATGTATTAGATATACCTGTTACATCAAGACCAGGGACAGTATTCAACTATTTTACAGGAAATACTCATCTATTATCTGCAATTATCCAACAAGCAACAGACAAAACAACATATGAATTTGGAAAGGAATATTTATTTGATCCACTTGATATGAATAGCGTAGAATGTGGAACAGATACACAAGGTACTTCAGATGGTGGAAATGGATTTGCTATGAATGTTTATGATATGGCAAAATTCGGACAATTATTTTTGAATAATGGTGTTTGGAATGGTGAACAAATAATTTCAGACCAATGGATAAAGGACTCAACAAGTCTTCAATTTGAAAGGTCATCTGGTTCCGCAGATTATGGCTATCAATGGTGGGTAAGAACATTTGGAAATAATAATTATCCAGCCTATTTTGCACAAGGACATTATGGTCAATATATTTTTGTAGTACCAGATTTAGAGTTGATAGTTGCAATAACAAGTCATTATGAAGGAAGCTCTAGTATATATTGGCAGATAATGAATAATATTGTAAATGCTTGTGAGAGATAAAATAGAAAATTAAATTTCTTATTTATTTTTTGTACCCCAATCATATAACTTATCTAAAAGATGAAAAGGTTATGAAGAAAGAAAATGTTGACATCGAAAAGGAAAAACAGATAAAATGTATATTTCACTTTTGGTATAGCAACAATTATAAATAGTAATTTTAATGAAAGTAGTTATATTGATAATTACTCTCATTTGTGGTATTATGCAAAAAAAGAAATTGTAGCTTTAAAAATATTATCAAATTTCTCATTTGAAGAAATCGGGAAATTTTTAAATGAACCTGTTGAGACAGTAAAATGGAGATATTATAAAGCTATTTATTCATTAAAAGCAATTTTAGGAAATCTTGCAATGTTTATTGTATCTTTCATAATAGGTGTAAAAGTATTAATTTCAGGTAAACAAAAAGGGAATATTAATCAATATATAGGGTATGGATTTTTAGGAATATCTGTTATATTTTTATTAATAACTTTATATTTTTTATTAAAAAAACTAAAAAAATTCTCTAAATAATAGAAAGGAAAAAGGTGGTTGGTATGAAAAGAAAAATTTTAATTATATTAGGAATAATAGTTCTGTTACTAATAATATGTGGACTTGTATTTTGTATAGATTATGAGAATGTTTCAAACAATGAATTACCAACATCTAATGTAGAATCTTCAGATGATATAACAATAAATAATGATATTATAATTATTAAAGATGGAAAAATACAAAATGAAAATTTGATTGATACATTTATTGAAAATTCAAACAATAAACAAACTACAAATTTGGAAATAGATGTTACTTCAAATGAAAATACAGATGTTATTAAACTAGAATATGTACCTGCTGAAAAAGATGAGAATCAAAATGATAATTCATCATCAAATTCAACGGTAATAATAAACGGACCAAATCAAGAATTTACATACGAAGATTATCAAAAATATTATGGATATTATAAAATGACTAAAAATGAAAAAGAAGAGAAATTTGATGCTTTACATTGGAATATAAAAAGATTAACAGATGGTAATACAGTACAAGTTATATTTAATTCAAATACTATAGATTTGGCTGAAATACCAGTAATATGTGAATATAACTTAGATAGTTCTTTGTACGAAAAAGCATATGATTTGACATATCTAGGAAGAAAAGATAATGGAATAAAACAAATTGCAAAAACAAATCAGTTTGACAATATTGATTATGGTTTATATACACTAGCAGGAGATTTAACTGTTACAATAGAACAAGATATGGTGTATTCATTAGAAGATGCACTAAAAGAAAAAATCATAAGTGTTCAAAGTATTTTAGATCAAGCAAAAATAGATGAAAAATATGGAATTTGTGAAACTGCATTTTATAGTGACGGTGGAAGTATTGAATATAGATATAAAGATTACACAATATTAAAACTTAATTCCTTAGATGGAAATAGAGATTTAATAATAGGTTTTTCAGGAACAATTATAAATAATGAACAATTAAAAAATGAAAGTTATAAAGATGCAGAAGAAAAAAATATTCAAGAGAAATATTCAAAAGTATCAATATCTATCAAAGAAAATACTTTAACAAAAACTGGTGCAACAATCATAATATCAGATATAAGTGAACCTAAAAATACTTATGGAGAATGGTTTAGAATAGATAAAAAAACAAATGGTTTCTGGGATGAATTAAAATCTATTGATGAGAATTATGGATTTAATGATATAGGTTTGATAGTAGGAGAAGATGATAAGTTAGAGATAAATGCAGACTGGTCTAAAAAATATGGAGAACTAGAAAAAGGCGAATATAGATTAGTAAAAGAATTATATGATGGTGAACATATATATTTAGCAGTAGAGTTTACAATTGAATAAGTAATAAGATGTTAGGGGAAGAATTAAATGAAAAAGAAAATAATAATAATTATTATAATAATTGTAATATTGTTTGTTTTACTAATACCAATACCTATGCACTTAAATGATGGAGGAACAATTGAATATAAGGCATTGACTTATAAAATATCAAAAGTTCATAGATTAACAGGAGATTTAGAAAAAGAATATGAAGATGGAATTATAATCGAAATATTAGGTGTGGAAATTTTTAATAATGTTAAGTAGAATTATAATATCTATTAATATAATTGTCAAAGCGATAGTAATTTGCACTAATCCACAGTGTCTATGTATATATTATACAATGAAATTAAGAAATAAAAAATGTATAATCATTATACGAGTAATTTATCTGGCAGTGAAATAGAAAGGGTGTTTAACAATAATAACCCTTTTTAAATTGTTCATATAAAGTTCATATAGAAGATGTATTATATAAATATACCATTGAATAGGGGTAAAATTATGTTTAATATTTTAGTAGTAGAAGATGATAAAAATTTAAAAAAGTTAATGATAACATATTTAAAGAAAAATAGTTATAATATATTTGAGGCAAATAATGGAATGGAGGCCCTTGATATAATAGATAAAAATTATATCGATTTAATAATAAGTGATATTATGATGCCTCAAATAGATGGATACGAATTGTTAAAAAGTTTAAGAGAATCAAAATATGAAATACCTATTTTATTAATTACAGCTAAAAGTTCTTTTGAAGATAAAAGAGAAGGATTTGTACTTGGTGCAGATGATTACATGGTAAAACCAATTAATATGGAAGAAATGATATTAAGGGTACAGGTACTATTAAGAAGGACTAGGAGAGCAAATGAGAAAAAAATTAAAATAGGTGATTTAGTAGTAGATTATAATAATTTAAGTGTAACTAAAAAAGGCGAAACATACAATTTAGCTAATAAAGAATTTCTTTTATTATATAAATTATTAAGCACACCCGATACTATTTTTACGAGACAAGAACTAATGGAAGAAATATGGGGAATGGACAGTGAATCAGATTATAGAACAGTTGATGTGCATATAAAAAGGATAAGAGAGAAATTAAAGGCTATAAAAGAATTTGAAATTGTAACTGTTAGAGGAGTAGGCTATAAATGTGAAATAAGTAAGGAAGTAGAAAAATGTTAGAAAAGATTTTTGGAAAAAAGAATTCAATGCAGAGAAGATTGATAATAGAGTTTATTATTGCACTCATCTTAGTTGTTGTACTTTCTAATTGTGAAAAGAATTATAGTTTTATCAAATGGAACAATTAATGTAGAATCACAAAAAGACGTAGGAACAACAATAATAGTGAAATTACCAAAGTTAAATCAAATAAATAAAATATTAATCTTATAGAAGTAATTTATATATTATATAAGTTAAAAAATTAAATTTTATAATGGTGGTGAAAAAAATGAAGATAGAATATGAAAGAGAATATCAAGTAAATTATACAGAAGTAGACCAAAATTTAAAATTAGCATTAGTTGATTCAATTACTTTACAACAAAATATGGGAACAGAATATTTTGAAAGTTTTAAAAGTGATAATGTTATCTTACGAAATCAAAATAATGCGGTATGGGTTGTATCTAAAACAAAAGTACATTTTAATAAATATCCAACTTGGGGGGATATAATATATGCAAGAAGTTACACAACAAAAGTAAAGCCAATTCGTGTAGAAATGGAAACAACATTTAAAAATAAAGATGGCGAAGAATATTTTTGTGCTAAACAAGAAATGTGCCCAATAGATTTAGAAACTAGAAAAATAAGAAAAATAAATACAGTAAATTATCCACCAGATATGGAAACAGAAGAAAATATAATTGATGAACCATTTTTAAAGTTAACTGCCGATTTTTCAGAAGATGATTTAGTATATAAGCAAAAAGTCTTTCTGACAGATATAGATTATAGTAGACATACAAATAATGTATCCTATGTTAAATTTATTATAAATACCCTATCTAGTGAATTTATAGATAGATACCAAATAACTGATTTTGAAATTCATTATATAAATGAGAGTAAAGAAGGACAAATATTAAGAATATATAAAAAGGAAAAAGAAAATTCTATAGAATTCTTAATAAAAGAAGGTGAAAAAGAAATAGTACGAGCTAATTTAATTTATAATATGAAGGGAATGTGATTAATAATGAAAGTAATAAAGATTGTTTTTAGTCCAACAGGTGGTACAGAAAAAGTGGCTGATATAGTGGCAAATAACATAAGTACAGAAAATACTAATATTGATTTGTGTAATTCAAATATGAATTTTAAAAATATAGACATTGATAAAAATGATATGGTAATTATTGCTATCCCATCTTATGGAGGCAGAGCACCAGCAACTGCAATACATAGGCTAAAAGAGATTAAAGGAAATTCAGCAAAATGCATTATAATATGTGTGTATGGTAATCGTGCCTATGAAGATACTCTTGTAGAAATGGAGGATGTAGCAAAAGAATGTGGATTTAATGTTATTGCGGCAATATCTGCCATTGCAGAACACTCTATTATGCATCAATATGCTACAAATAGACCAGATAAAGAAGATGAAAAACAGCTTGCTAATTTTGTAGAAGCAATTTTAAATAACAAAGAACATAGTAATGCTATAATTCCAGGAAATAGGCCATATAAGAAAAGTATGCCAGCCACGATTATCCCAAAACCTACAAAAGATTGTATAAAATGTGGTATATGTGCTAAAGACTGTCCAGTAAAAGCAATTAACAATAAAGACTACAAGGCAGACCCTAAAATTTGTATTTCTTGTATGAGATGTGTAAAAGAATGTCCACATAATGCAAGAAAGGTAAATAACACTCTTGTTTCGATTGCAGCTATGGCAATAAAGAAAGAGTGTGAAATTAGAAAGGAAAATGAATTATTTCTTTTGTAAGGTAAATAAAAATTTAAAAACGATAAGAAAGAGTTGTAAAATTTGCATTATCGGATTGGTATAGACTAATAGATATAGCAAATGCTTATATGAATGAAAAAGCTGTAGATAGAGAAGTTAAAAAAATTAGGAGTTGCAAGAGAAGACATCTTTATTAGTACAAAATTATTGTTAACAGTATATGGAGATAAAAACATTAGAAATACAAATTACAATTTATTGAATTAATGAACATATAAACTAAATCATGTTTCAGTTAAAGAATATTTGACTCTTGAAGGACTTTCTACATATACTTTTTTTATAAATATATAAGATCGAAAAAATAATGCAGGAAAATATGTAAAAAAATTAAAACAAGTATAATTTGTATAGAAATAGGATTTTAACTCATAGGTTACATAATAATGAAAAATAGAAAAGATTTTAAAATCTAATATGAATGAATTAAAACTAATTAAAAGTTCATAATAAATTATGAAATATATAAAAATTTAAACTAATTGTCGGAAAAAAATTGATTTTGTCCTACAATTAATAAAATATATGTCTATAAAACCAAAGAAGTAAAAAATGCAAATATATATGGAAGAAAATAGAAAAGCATGATATAATATGGAAGTAAAAAATATAAAGGAGAAAATCAATGGAAGGTTCTAAAATTAATTCTATATTAACTATTGAATATATGTGTAATGAAAAAGAAAATCAATTTTTTGATAGAAAAAGTGCTAAAAAAGATATAAAAGAGTTGGCAAATCATATAGCCGGATTTGCTAATGCTAGTGGTGGAACTTTAGTTATAGGAATTTCAGATGATGGAAAGTTAGAGGGATTTGAAGAATGTCCTGAAAAGTATAATAAATTTTTAAAGATTACTTCTGGAGATTATCTAAAAACTATGCCTAAATTTGAAAACGAAACAATAAACATAATAAATTACAAAGGTAATAAAGACAAGATTTTATTAATACACATTAGTCCTAGTATAAATACTTTAATAAGGAATGTAAAAGACGAAGTATATTTAAGACAAGGAGACTCAACAAATAAATTATCTTCTGAACAGGTTAAAATAATAGAATTAGATAGACATGAAATATCATTTGAGGAACAATTAAATACGAGGTCAAGTGTAAATGATATAGATTTAGATATGGTGGAAATATATAAAAATGCAATAAATGCAGATGAACAAGATTTAATAGATATTTTACGCGCTAGAAGATTTCTAATAAAAGATGATATAACAAAAAAAGAATGCCTTACTAATGCAGGAACGCTACTTTTTGCAAAAGATCCATCATTATTTTTTCCAACTGCTAGAGTTAGAGTAATAAAATTTGAAGGTAAAGAAATGCAGACAGGAGCAGATTTAAATATAGTAAAGGACAAAACTTTTGCTATGCCATTATATAAACAAATTAAAGAATCTCAAAAATTTGTAGATACACAACTTAGAGAATTTACACATTTAGGTACTGATGGTGAATTCGTAACAGTACCTGAATATCCTAAATTTGCGTGGGAAGAACGGAATAACTAATGCTGTAACTCATAGAAACTATGCAATTAGTGGGGAGCATACAAAAATATTTATTTATGATGACAGAATGGAAATTGTAAGTCCAGGTGATTTACCAGGAATTGTTACTATAAATAATATTAAAGAAAAACGTTATGCACGTAATCCTATAATATCAAGAACATTAACGGAACTTGGAGTTGTTAGGGAATTAAATGAAGGTGTTTCAAGAATTTATAGGGAAATGAGCGAATTTTTTCTTGAAGATCCAATATACATAGAAGAAAAAGGTGTTTCATTAAAGTTAATATTAAAAAACAATATAGTAATGAGAAGTAAAAGAAAAAATGAATTATTGTTAAAAAATACAAAAATTAATTCTGTATGGAATAATTTAAATGCAATGGAACAAAAGGTATTACAAATTATATTTGATAAAGGAGATGTTAAACCCTTTCAAATATGTGAAATTATAAATAGAGACAAAAGAACTGTTCAAAGAGTATTAAAGAGTTTAGTTGAGAACAATTTAATAGAATGGTTCGGGACATCTATTAAAGATCCTAAAAAAGTTTATAGAATCAAAAATAATTAATTTTGCATTTTGTCGCACCTTTGTCGTATGTTTGTCGCACCTTTGTCGTATGTTTGTCGCAAAAATGGGGATATGTGTTTCCAGTGACTTAGTTGATTATAGTAAGTATAGAATAGATTTTAAGTTAAATAAAAAAGATAAAGAGGAATAATTTATGTATATTAAAGAAGTGACTATTAAAAATTTTAGAAATTTTAAAAATATAAAAATACCATTAAATAGATTTACTATTTTGATTGGAAAAAATGATATAGGAAAATCAAATTTAATTAAAGCTATAAGATTAGTATTAAATAATAATACTTTTGAATATTCTAGTAGAACTTTAGGAATTACAGATTTTAATAATAAAAAAATGCAAGAGTTTAAATTAACAATAAATGAGAAAAAGGAAGAAGTAAAAAAAGCAATAGAAGATCATGACGAAAAATATATAAATAATTTGATTCCTATTATAGAAATAGAATTAACATTTGTAGAAGCAAAAGATTCTTATCAAAAGGCTTTATTAAGTGATTGGCTTGATGAAGATAAAGAAGGCGAATGTTATAAAGTAAAATATGTTTATGAACCTAAAGATAAGATTAAATTTTTAAAGGAAATATTAGAAATTTCTGAATTAGGAAATGAATATATGATACCATTAGATAAGTACGAATATAAAATTATATCTACAAATAACGGAAAAGGCATAAGATTTGATAAGTTTAAGAATTTTAACATTAGTTATATTGGAGCTGAAAGAGACAATTTTTCCGAAAATGAAAAACAAAATTCTTATAGATTAATAAGCTCACTTTTAGAAAAAAATAATGATATTATTGAAATTATAAAAATATTAGCATTGAATAATGTCTATGTTTATATGGTTGGAGATCCAAAGCAAGCTCTTAGAAATACAGAAGTATTTTTGAATTTTACAAATGAAGTAAGGAACGAACAGGTAATAAATATAGAAATTCAACCGAACAATAATATTACGAGGCGATTACCAAAAGAGGTTGTGAAAATTACAAATTTATATTGCCCAGAAGATCAAAGACAGAAATCAATATCTGATGTAAAAGGGAATATATCATACATATATACAGATGATAACAACTTTGATAATGTTTTTGCGAATATTAAAGAGAAAAAAGGAATTATTTATACTAGGAAAAAAGAAGAAAATTTTGATACTAAGCAAGAAAAAAATATAATGACAATAACTTTAAAAAATATACTTCTTGAAAAAAAGCCTGAACAAGATGATGAAGACGCATTTTTATATGAAAAGGAAAAAGAAATAGAGGAGATATTAGACAATAGGAAAAGCCTAAAATTAAATTTTTTAGACAAATATGACATTAGATTACCTGCGGATGAATTTTATAATCTTATAAACCAAATTGATAATAATAAAAAATATCAGGTGAAATCTATTGATAAAGTTAAAGGGTTAGAAAATGAAAATTGCATGTTTATAATAAATGATTCAATGTTAAAATATCTGCTAAAAATTAATACTGAAAGAAATAAAGAATTAAATTATTTATATGTAGCTTTAACAAGAACTAAACGTAATCTTATTTTAGGAATTTACACGAAAGAGGATAAACAAATAATTAGTGAAAAATTACAAAAATTAGGAATAGATAAATATGATAAAAAATAAATACAAAAAGGAAACAATAAATTCGTATATGGTAATAGGGATGAATTTGAATGAATTAGGAAAAAATATGTTGTCATAATACAAAAATTATAATAGATTATATATTTAAAACAAAACAGAAACAAATATAATTTGTAAAAAAATACTACACAAAATAAAAAAAGTATGATAAAATACTTGTAGTGTTGTTTAAAAATTGGATAAATTTAGCAACAAAATAATCTGTTTACATAAAAAACAATCTGAAATTTCTGGCACAATTTTGGCACAATTCGTTGGGTAGAGAACCTCGAAACCCTATATAAATCAACAAAGAACAATAAAGAAATTTCACGAAATAGTTTTATGATAGAATAGCCGAAAGTGGCTTAAATAATATAAAAATTAAAGAAGGAGGAATTTAATCATGTCAGGACACAGTAAATGGCACAATATTGAAAATTCTTTCCTTACAGCCTCAACGGTTTCAAAAAACGAATAAATGCTTTTGGCACAATTTGGGCACAATTCGTTAAACAAAGAACCATAAAGAACAATAATTAAAATGATTAATATAGAAAAAAAGTAAACCATAATCTTTTTATAAATATTATAAAAAGATTATGGTTTACTTTTTTTAGATATCAACAAAACTATACAAATATAGATTGTATATTGTTAAAGTTTAAAATTTAGAAGAAAATAATTGCTGTCTAAAACAAAAAATATTTTAAAAGTTTAATATCAATGAATTAAAACTAAATAAAAGTTTATAATAAATGATATAATTTATAAAAAAATTAAACTAATTGTCGGAAAAAAATTGACTTTATCCTACAATTAGTTTAAAATATTATTGGGGGGAAATAATTATGATTTATACATATAAAGAATTAAAAAATAAATATAATACAGACTATAATATAAAAAAAGCTATTGAAAAGAGAGAAGTATATAAATTGGAAAAAGGATTATATTCAGATAAAGAATATGTAAATCCATTAGTTTTATATTCAAAAAAATATCCAAAGGCAATAATAACAATGGATTCAGCTTTTTATTTCTATGACTTAACTGATGTTATACCTCAAAAAGTATATTTGGCAACAGATAGTCATGCAAGAAAAATAGAAAGCGAAAATATAGTTCAATTATTTGTTGATGGTAAAATATTAAATGAAGGCAAAGTCACAGAAAAGATAGAGGATGAATATGTAAATATATATGATAAAGAAAGATTATTAGTAGAATTAATTAGAAAAAGAAATCAAATTTCATTTGATTATTATAAAGAATTGATATCAAGTTATAGAGAATCTAGTGATAAATTAGATATGTATAAAATTGAGAAATATCTGGCTTTATATAAAAATGAAGTTAATTTATCTAATGCATTATTAAGAGAGGTGTTTTAATTTTAATGAATATAGAAGAATTAGTAACAAGTTATTTAAAGAATGGGTATGGAATAATAGACGCAGAAAGTAAGGTATGTCAAGATATTATTCTTTTGAAAATTGCAAATTCAAAATTTTCAAAAAATATAACTATCAAAGGTCGGAGTAGTAATGCATAGTATTTCAAAAGACCTGCGTAGAGCAACTCGAGATATGGATTTAGATTTTATTAAATACTCTTTAGAAGATAATTCAATAATAAGATTCATAGAAGAGTTAAGTAATGTAGATGATGGAATAAAAATTAAAATAGATGGAGAAATAAAAGAATTGCATCATCAAGACTATGATGGGAAAAGGGTTAATATTGAATTATTTGATAAGTATGGAAATAAATTAAAAACAAAGTTAGATATAGGAGTACATAAACTATTAGATATTAAGCAAGATGAATATTGTTTTGACTTAAGTATCATAAACAAAAATGCAAACTTGTTAATTAATTCAAAAGAGCAAATCTTTGTGGAAAAAATTAAATCTTTATTAAAACTTGGGTTTAGATCAACAAGATATAAAGATTTATTTGATTTTTATTATTTAATAAATAAAACAGAGTTAGACAAAGAAAAATTAATGAATTGTTTTAATATACTTATTTTTAAAGATGAGACAATGAGAGAAAATAATATTAAAGATGTTGTTAATAGGCTACAAATGACATTTAACTCGAATGCTTATCGTAATCATTTAAGCAATCCTAAAAATAATTGGTTAGACATAACGGTAGATGATGCAATAATGAGTGTATTAAAATATATAAAAAGTTTAGGAGAGAAGTTATGATATATTTTATAGCTGATACACATTTTAATCATGCAAATATAATTAAATATTGTAATAGACCATTTAAAAATACTTATGAAATGAATGAATACATAATTAAAAAATGGAATTCTGTTGTTAAAGAAGCGGATACAGTATACCATTTAGGTGATGTAGGGTTTGGCTCATTACAAGAAGTTAAAAGTTTGGTTGAGAGATTAAATGGAAGAAAAATATTACTTAGAGGAAATCATGATTTTAAAATTGGAGTGAATACTTGGAAAGAAATAGGATTCTTAGAGGTTTATAAGAAGAAAATTATTTTAGATAATTTATTATTAACACATGCACCAACTGAAGAGGTTGGAGAAAATCAAATCAATGTTTTTGGACATATACATGATAAGCCACTAGATGAAAGATTTAATAAGAAAAATCATATATGTGTTTCTTGTGATGTAGTTGATTATATACCTGTAAGTATAAGCAAAATTGAAAGTGTAACTAAACAAGTATAATTTAATCAAAAATAGTAATTTGTAAAGGAGGTATTTATGGGAATAGAACATTCGCAAAATTATTTAC
>CAKNJL010000046.1 GCA_930982035.1 uncultured Clostridium sp. | reverse complement strand
CCCCAAAATCCCCAGAAATCGGGAAAAAAGGACCGTCCCCAAATCCCTCCTCCCTCCAAAGGAACGTCCCTAAATCCCTTGTGTAATTCAGATTACTGTGCTATAATGATACTTGCTTAAAAATATTCATAAACATTTAGGAGGAAAATTTTATGCAAGATGATTATTCCGAAAACTTAGAATTTTTTAAATGGTTATTTGACAATGATAATATTTCACTAGAATCAACAATTGATTTAACGTTATGCCAAAACTATGAAGACCCCAATATTTATTATCCAAAAGAATTGGGAGATTTTTTTAGAACATTACCAATGAAAAGAATTTCTCGAATTTTACAACTAAGCAAATTTATTGAACTTGATAAATATACATATCATACACGTTTTGAACATTGTATGGGAACATATGATAAAAAGAAACGTATAATATTAAATTTATATAAAGATGAAAATTTTAAGAAATATATTGAAGATAATAAATTAAAAGAATATTTAATTGCTGAATTAATAAAATCTGCTGGACATGACATCGGTCATTTACCACTTTCACATGTTTTAGAAATTTCTGTAATAAATAAAAGAGAATTTCATGAAGTTATGGGAAGGCGAATTTTATTAGAAAATAAAGAAATACGTGAAGTCTTAGATAGTATTTCTCCGACATTGCATCAAGCATTAAAAACAACTTTGACTTCTGATGCATTTGGATTAGATTTAATTGATGAAGGTAATTATGACATAGATAGATTTGACTATTTAATTAGAGATTTATTTTATAGAGGTCAAAAAACACCCTTAAAATTTGAACCTTTTACACTTTCAAAATTAGATATAAATGGTGAGACTAAGACAATTCCAGTTTTTGATATTAATTCTGTTCCAGAAATTGAAAAATTTTTGAAATTAAGAGAAAAAGCATATAAAGAATCTTATTTTAACCCAATTACCCAGATTCATGATACTTCAATTGCAATTACTTTAAACGAGTTAATGCGTCAAAAATCTCAATATGGACTTGATTTGCAACATTTTTTAACCACTTTAAAAACATCTTCAGATCCATATAAAATTGATTTAGATGAATATTTAACTTGGGATGATTTGAAATTCTATAATTCATTATTAGATGTGGCTGAATTCTCTGATAATAAAACATTGAGTCAACTTTCTACATTTGTATTGCCAAATTTAGATTCATTTATGCACATGACATATAGTATGCTTGATTTGAAAAATAAAAAACATCAAGATTTGCCAGACAAAGATCAAGAATTAGTGCGTAGAATTCGTAAATTAATTTATTCTAATGATGAATTTGCTAAAAATTTAAAAAATCCTAATTATTTTACCAATATTGTAAGATATACTATGGATACAGACAAAATTAATTTATTAAAGAAAAACTCATCAAAGAGCAAAAATATAATATTTAACTCTCAGACTTTATTACCATATAAAAGTAGTGAACCTATTTATATAAGAAATACTGATGGTAAAATATATCCAATAGATAAGATACCAGGAAGAAAATTTGATATAAGTTCATCTCCTGAACAAATTGGTGTTGCTTTTTCTTTATTACCGCTTTTACAAGAATCAGAAATTGAAACACATTTTGGTGAACAATTAAATCCTAATGTATATTTTGAACATACAAGAAATCCTAATATGAATCCTTTACAGACTGGAAATAAAATAGAATCTTATTTTATTGAACATTAAAAACAGGGTAACTTTCGAGATAGATACAATGCCATTACGTTGAGAAAAGTAAAGAATGATGCTAAGGGGTAATATATAATATAAATCATTCACAATTTTGTATAAGCTAAATTTTCAAAGAAATTCTAAAAGAACAAAATGTGTTCTTGCACTCAGACCCTCTCTTATCGAGAGTACCGTGCATATCACACATCTTGTTCTTTAATAATTTCTAATTCAAATTTAGATACGCAAAATCGTTCATTTTTTATATTATATATTACCCCTTAGCATCATTCTTTACTTTTCTCAACGTAATGGTATTGTATCGCCAATTTCTATTTCTTATTTGAACTTAATTTTTCATAACATTTTCTGCATACTGGAATATATTCCTTGTCACCGAATAACAATATCATTTGTTTTATTTCCTTTGAAATATGAATATACAGCATTATCATTTTTACATATTTCACAAATTGATGTCATCATCTTTACATTATCAGCAATACACATTAAATCTCCCATTTTGCCAAATGGTTTTTTATCAGATGTTAAATTCAAACCTGCAATATAAAACTTTTTACCTTTTTCAGCCATTTCTTCTATAACTTTTACATTTCCATCTAAAAATTGAAATTCATCTATAAAATATACATCTGCATTGTATTTTTCCAATTCTTCAATTGTTTCTATATTATTTGCTTTGACTTGCTTTCCATCTCTTGTACCTATAATATCTGCTCCTAGTCTTTCGTCTAATTTAGGTTTAAATAGCATTACATTTTTACCTGTAATTAATTGTCTATTAAATTCATTTATTATGTTCATACTTTTTCCACATTTCATTGGTCCTGAAAATACATTTATATCTCCCACTTTTACTGCATTCCTTCCTATATTTATTAAAGTTTAATTCTTGATTTATTATATAGAATTAGAAAATTTCTGTCAATATATTTTTTTCTTAAACTACCAAATTGTTACATTTTAAATAAAAATTTCAGAATTATTGCTTAATTAATATTTCTATTCAGGAACAACTCTCGTTTCGCGAGAACTTTTCTCTACTTTTCTAATTTAAGTATATATATTTAAATTAGAAAAATTTGTGTGCAATCATTAGAGCGAAGCGACATTCTTGTATAGGAAAAACTTGATTTTTCCTATACAATGAAAAAGGCCATGAGAAATCTCATAGCCTTTTTATGGTTAGAATTTAGTTTGTCATGTTTATTTCTACAGAATCATTAGCTTTTTCAGAAGCTTTAAATTCAGGAATACGTTCAAGTCCCATAGCTTTTGCAAGAAATACTGTAGGAATATGTTCAATCATATTATTATATTCCATTACTACTTCATTATAATTTTTTCTTGCAATAGTAACAGCAGCTTCAATTCCTGAATATTCATCCATCAACCCTTTATATAAATCTGTTGTTGTGATTTCAGGATAATCTTCCTCAATATTATTAATTGCAATATTAAGCGCTTCATCTGCTTTCAACATTCCTGCAGTATCACCCAGTCGAAGAAGCTTTATTATATTGCTCTCGTGCAGATGTTATTGCATTAATAATATTTTCTTCATGTTTTGCTGCACCTTTTACAATTTCTGCAAGATTTGGAACTTTGTCAAACCGTGATTGCAATTCTGTCTGAATATCAGCTTCATATCTTTTGGACAAGTTTTTCATATCTGTCAAATTGTTTATTGTAACCATAGAATATAGCCCTATGAATACAATGGCAACCATAACATTTTGACATTGTTATCTAATATAGGAATCTATATACTATCTTTAAATTTAATAACTTTATTATAAATATTCTAATAAAACACTAATTTCTTCACCATTTTCATTTTTATATACATATTTAAACTGGTTATCCTTTTCTTTAATTAGCATATAAAATTTTTCATTTGTATCTATGTCAAAACTTGTATTTTCATTATTTTCTGTTACTTTCACATTATCAAAACAATTTTCATTATTAACTTGCAATTTTTCTATTTCTTTTGCAATTAGTTCATAAGGATTTATTGTTTGTAACGCTTTTGTTGTTTCAATATTTGCTTTTAATACACGAGAAAGATATTCTACATATTTTTCCGGTAGTATTTCATCAGCAGATACAGTCAATTCTTTTGTATCTGCTTGACTTATTTTTGTTATCAAATTAGAAATCATTTTAGGATTTATAATCAAAATATCATAGTTTCCTTTTATTTTTATTACATATTCTTTCATATTAGTTATCCATTCCTCTTAATCTTTCTACTAAAGCCTCTTTTGAAAAACTTTTCATAGATGCTATTGTTATTATTAATGGTACAATAGTAAGTACAACTACATAAGCAACTGTAAATACTGTTGGGAATTTAAAGCTCATATAATACATACCATTGTTATATAACATATTGCATAAGAAGTAACCACATAATGTTCCTATTGTAAGAGTTACACCTACAGTTGCAATTACTAATAATAAACTTTCTCCTAATAGCATTTTTCTAATTTGACTTTTACTCATTCCTATTGATTCTAACATTGCTAATTCTTGCTTTCTTGTAACAATATTCGTAATTAATGTGTTCATCATACTTAATATACTAAACATCATAATAAATATTGCAAGACCACTTATTGCACCAAATACTCTGTCAGCTTCGGCATTATGTATTTCAGTTGATTCTGCAAGTGTTTCTAAACTTAATTCTGGTCTTTCAGCTACAATTTGTTCAAGTTCTGCTCCTATTTGTTCTGTTTTGCTTTCATCTGTTGAAATAAGTATTTGAGCATTTAAACTATCATAAGTTAGCCAATTTAATATTGGTTTTTCTGGCATTACAAACCAGCCCTCCAATGAACTACTATTGTCAAGTACAAAGTCGTGGCTTAAAGTTCCTAATACTTCTACTTCTCTTTCAGCCATTTTGTTTCCGTCAAAATAATGTATTGTAATTTTATCTCCTATATTGAATTTCCAACCATATATTTCTTCAACATTTCCATTGTCTGCAACTAATATATAGTTTCCTGTCATTAACTTATCATAATCTGCTGTTCCATCCTCTATATATTTATCAATATTTTTTATTTGTTCTTCATTAAGTGGTAATATAAAGTCATCATTATTGTATTCGCTATGTTCTGGAAAATCATAGTTTATACCGAAATTTTTAACTTCTGTTACTTTTTCTACACCATCAATATTTTCTATTTCTTGCACAAAGCTATCATCCATTGGGCTTTTAGCTTGTATTCCACTTATGCCATTTTCCTCTAACTCTGTTGCTGATTCTGAATATTGTATATAAAATTCTGCATCCTTAAAATATCCTTGTCTTGAATAATTTGCTTTGTTAAATGAACTCATATATGTAGCTGCTGTTATAAATAGTATTCCTCCTAGTCCAAGTGAAAGCATTGTAATTGTTGCTTTCTTTTTATTTTTTGCAAAGTTCATTATACCTAATCCTATCGGACTTAAATTTCTACAAACTTTTTTATTTGCTTTATTTTTCATAGTATCTTGTGGTGTATATCTTAATGCCTCTATTGGAGATACATTTGAAGCAATTTTGCTAGGTTTTGTTATTGAGATCATTGTAATTATATAAATTATTACAAATACACAAGCAACAATTATTAGTGTATTTGTAATGCTAAATCCTTCTGGCAATATAAAATATCCTACAATAATTCCTATAAGTATGCCTATTGGTGCTGATTTTAGGAATAATAATCTACCTTCTTTTGATACAAATTTTTTCATTTGCTTTTTAGTCATTCCAATAGTGCGAAGTTGCCCAAATTGATGTATTCTACCAATTACAGATAAGTAAAATACTCCATATATTACTAATACACAAGCAAGTAATATTACTGCTCCTACCACACCATAAGTTAAAACTTGTTGTGAATTGATTGACAATGTATCTAAAAATGCTTTTGATGGTGATACATATTTTCTTTCAATTCCTGCATCACTTCCAATTAGATACATACATTCTTTGCAATCTTCTTCATTCATTTCTGTTGCACCATATAATTTAGCATAGACTTCAAATGGCGAATCTTTTAACTGACTTCCATTTACTGCATAATCTCTCGAAAAGAATACTGCAAACTGATTAGTTGCTTCGCCCTTTATAATTCCAGATACAACAAATGTTTCTGTGTTTCCGTCATAAAATTCTAATGTTACTTCACTTCCTATTTCTGGACTAACATTTAGTTTTTCAAGCATATTCTTTTGAACTGCAATTTCATTTTTTTCTTGTGGTAATCTTCCACTTTCAAGTTCTGCTATACGAATTTGGTCTGTTAACTCGCTTACATAATAAGGTATTACAGTAAATCCGTTCATTTCTGAAACAGTACCAGTTTTTACTTCAACTTGATATGCAATTCTTTCATCATTTTTTAATTTTTCTACTTGTTGTTCATTTAAGTTATAATACCCCACCTGTTGCGTATGAGATAAATCTCTCTTTGTTTTTTCATTTTGCCCTACTGCAAACATTAGTATTACAGTTAATAAACTTGAGGCAAGTATAATGGTTATCATAACAAATATATTTCTTAATCTACTTGTTTTCAAACTAGACTTTGACATAGTAGAAATCATATCTTTAGATATTTTGTTACTCATTTATTTGTTCATCCTTTCTTTTTTAATTATGTATAGTAAAAGAAGCATTAAATTTTGACAAGCAAATTTTTATTTTAAAGGCAAGGGCGCATACTCTTGTATGTAACCGCGTTTAAAATGAAAATTGACACAGTAAAAATTCTAATTATTCTTTTACTAGTATTTTTCCATCTTCAATTCTAACTCTCACATCTGCTTTTTCAGCTATTTCTGGGTTATGTGTTATCATTACTATTGTTTGATTAAACTTTTTACTTGTCATTTTTAATAAATCGATAACCTTATCACTCGTGTTTGTATCTAAGTTTCCTGTTGGCTCATCTGCTAAAATGATAGCTGGCTTAGATATTAAAGCTCTTGCTATTGCTACTCTTTGTTGTTGTCCTCCAGATAAGTGGCTTGGATAATTTGCAAGTTTTCCATCTAATTCAAGGAATTTTACTATTTCGTTTAGTAGGCTTTTATCTTCTCTTTTATTATCTAAACGAACTGGTAATACTATGTTTTCATAAGCTGTTAGATATGGTATTAGATTATAATTTTGGAAGATAAAACCTATTCTCCTTCTACGAAATACTGTAAGTTCTTCCTCGCTCATTTTCTCTAAATTTCTGCTTTCTATTTCTACATTTCCTGCTGTTGGATTATCTAATCCTCCTAGCATATTTAATAATGTTGATTTTCCACTTCCTGATGTACCTATTATTGCTACAAATTGTCCTTTTTCTACTTTGACACTTACATCATCAAGTGCTTTAACTAGACTTTCATTTTGTCCGTAATATTTCTTTAAATGTGTTGCATTTAAAATTGACATTTTATATTCCTCCCTTTTCTTTTATCTTTATTTTCAGTTTACTTCATAATAAAAGAGGGTACAATATATAACGCAAAATCTAATATCTACAACGCAAAATTTAAAGGCTATTGTTTGAATTAAAACAATAACCTTTAATTTAGCTATTTAATTGGTATAAGTATTTTTAAAGTAAATTTTTCATTTTCTTTTGTAATAGTGCAAGTTCCATTATATTTTTCTACTGCATTTTTTATATTTTGAATACCGTATCCATGTAAAAATTTATCTTTTTTAGTAGTTTTTTTATTTTCTAATTTAATTTCTGGATTATAATTGTTTTCTATAACTATTGATAGAAAGTCATTTACTTTTCCTGATTTTACAAATATAACTCTTTTTTCTTCTGGTAATTTTTCTACTCCTTCTATTGCATTATCAAGGGCATTTCCAAATATTGTACTAATATCAAGTGGCTCAATGAGATTTATATTATTAAAGTCTATCGCCACAATAAAATCAATATTTTTCTCTTTTGCAATTCTTGTCTTATCTTTAATAATAACATCTAAAAACTCATTTCCTGTATGTGTATATTCTTCATAACTTTCAATTTGTTCACGAAGTTTTTTAGCCATCTTTTGTGTTTCTTCTGTATTTTCTTTATTTTCCAATACTAGCAGATGATTTTTCATATCGTGATATATTGATTTTATTCTTTCTTCATATGCTTGTTTACTTTGATAATACTCAAATTGCTTTTGCATTTTATCTATTTTAAATTCATTTTGTTTTTCTAATTCTCGTATATACATTGTATTTTTACTATATAGAAATTGTATAATGAATAAGAAACAAAATAGACTTCCTATTCCATACAAAGAAAAGGCTTCTGTTGTATTTAAGTTTAATAAGTTATAGTTTACAACAAAAAAGCAGAAAAATACAAATAAAAATACAACTGATAATATACCTAAGTCTTTCATTTGAATTTCATATTTAAAGTTTTTCAAGGCTTTATAGCAAATAGAAATTACTATCAGACGAATTACTATAAGAATAAGATAAATCCACCATTGTACCAATAATTGTCCATTTATTTCTGTTGTAGCATTATCTTTTAAAACAAAATTTGTTAGCCCTATTATTATTGCTTCTGTAAAAAATATTGGTATTGTCCACCAAATTTCCATTACTGTAATATCAAGTATTAGATTATCTTTATAGAATATTTTTAATAACAAAATGGTTAAAAGTCCTATAAATATACTTTTCAATGCTCCAAATTCTGTGAACCATGTAAACAGATATGCTGACAAAATTATTGTAATAAATGGTATTGCTTTACTTATAAACGGATTAAATCTTGGCTTTTTTAAAAGACAAGTCATTAATACTACAAGTGAAAACACTTCTGTTACTGTTACTAAAAAATCTAAACATTGATACAATATCATAACATATCCCCCCAATAGTTAGTCATTTTTTCCATAAACTCTTTTCTTTTAGGCTGACTTATTGGTATTTTCTCTCCAGTAGTTAGTATTGCATCTAATCCTTCTATGCTTTTCACAAATGCTAGATTTATAATATAACTTGCGTGTGATCTGCAAAACTGTGGTTCTTTTTCTAATAATTCGGACATCTTTTTCATATTCATATATACTACTTGTTCTTTATTTTCAAAATGTAGCATTACATTACGATTATATGTTTCCACATATTTTATATCTTTGTATAACACTTTATATTTTCCACTATCATTTGAAAAAGTAATATATGGTTCTTCTTTCCCTTTATACATTTTTAAAAAACGGTCTAATTCCATTTTTAATCTTCCATATTTAATTGGCTTTAATAAATAGTTTACTGCACCATACTCGTAGCCTTTCCATACATATTGAGAAAGTGATGTTAAAAATATTATTCCTACTGTACTATCTATTTTCCTTATTTCTTCTGCTGTTTTTAAACCGTCTAATTTTTCCATTTTTATATCTAAAAATATCAAATCTAAATCTGTTTTATAATTTTTTAATAATTCATTTCCATCTTTAAATTCTACTATACTAATTTCTTTCCCTGTTTCTTCTATATATCTATTTAAACACTCTCTTAATTCTTTTATAAATACTTCTTCATCATCACAAATTGCAACTCTTATCATCTTCTACTCCTTGTTATAATTCAGATATATTTTCATTTTTCACAACATTTAAAATTATAACATATATGGTAGAAATATTCCACAATTTGACTAGATGTATTTAAAAAATGGAAGTAAATACTCTCTAAGTAATTACTTCCATTCAAAGATTATGTAGCAACATATACAATCTTAATCAGTTGCATAATGAACTTTAATTACATTCTTTCAATTTATCTTTCATTTTCATCTTGTCTCTCATCTTTTTCTCTTTGTCTTAAATAAAATTTTCCATCTTCTGTTTTACCAATAAAGTTATTTTCTATCAATGAATTTAATGCATCTGCTTCACCTTTTCCACTTGTTTCTATTTCTATACTTGTAGTTTCATCAGTTGCCCCTTTTTGTTTTAATTCATAAGCAATCTTTTTCATTCTAATTAAAGTTATTTTATTTACTAACATAAAACTCACCTTCTTTTATAATCTATTCTTCTTTATTTTTAAATATTTTATATGCAATTTTATACGATATAAAATACATAACTATTGTACTTATAATTAATATTATTAGTCCAAATTTAGTTATAAAATTATTTACCATTTCCATATCAATATTGATATTGATATTGGCTTTGTTTATTAAAAAGTATATTCCACCAAGTATTGTAACTATAATAAGAACTAATATAAACATTTGGATTCTTCCTTTCTCTGCTCCCCATTTATACATACTTGGAATTTGAACTGCTTGCAAGAAAGATATTGCAAATATACCTCCCATTGTTGCTATAATTAAACTTCGATAATCAAGATCTATTATATTTTCAGGTCTTAAATAGTTCATAATATTTACAACTATTACAGTTAGTAACACCCCTAATATTCCACCTAATATTGTTGCTCCTATTGCTAAAATATATTTTTCTGTTACTAATTCTTTTCTGTTAGCTGGTAATGTTAAAATATATCTATTAGATTTTGACATTTCATCATAACTAAAAGTAGATAGTGAAATCATACCTACTATTGCACAAATTACGGTTGGTGCAATAGTAACAGCATCTGTCCCTATTATTGCAATACCACAAAATAAAATTATTATAATTAATGATGCCTTATAGGTTGCTAAATTATATAAATCTTTTTTTAATAATCCTTTTATCATAATTATTTTTCCCCCTTAATATAAAATAACATTATATCTTCAATAGATGGTTTATCAATAGTTGTAATATTATATTTACTTCTTATTTTGCTTTTATCATCTGTTAATACCTCGTATTGATATTTTCCTTTTTGATAAGCAATATAATCTTTTTCATCTAGTCTAATAAAGTCCTCTTTACTACATTTAATTATTCCATAGTTTTCAAGCAATTCATCTGTTGGTAAATCAAAAATTATTTTTCCTTTTTCTATAAATACTATATAATCTGATATATGTTCTAAATCTGTTGTAATATGTGTTGATAATAATATTGACCTTGTTTCATCTTCTTCAATATATTTTCTAAAAATATCTAATATTTCATTTCTTACAACTGGATCAAGACCACTTGTAGGCTCATCTAATATTAACAGTTTAGGATTATGTGATATTGCTGTGGCTATTTTTAATTTCATTTTCATACCACTTGAAAAATCCTTTATCAATTTATCTGTTGGTAAATTGAATTGTTTTAAAAGATTTATATACTTATTTTCATTCCAATTTTTATAAAAATCTTTCATAATGGAATTAACCTGTTTTGCTGTTAGATACTCTGATAAAAAACTATCGTCTAGCACAACACCAGTTTCTTCTTTAATCTCTTTTTCATTCTTTTTGCTATCTTTTCCAAATATCTTTACTGTTCCTTCTGATTTAGTAATATTTAATATAGATTTAATTGTTGTTGTTTTTCCTGCTCCGTTTTCTCCAATTAATCCTACAATACAACCCTGTGGTACATTGAAGCTAATATTTTTTAATTCAAAATCATTATATTTTTTTAAAACATTTTTTAATTCAATATTATTTTCCATACTAAATTTCCTCCTCAAAAATCATTTTAAATAGTTCTTTCACTTCATCTTCAGATATATCTGCTATCTTTGAAATTTTATAAATCTTTTCTATATGGTCTTGAATTTCTTTTAATTTTTCCTCTTTGATTAATTCTAAATTTTTTGGAGCAACAAAACTTCCTTTTCCTTGAACTGTTTTTATGAAACCTGCCTGTTCTAACTCATCATAAGCTCTTTTTACTGTTAAAAAACTAATTTTTAATTCATTTGCCAAGTTTCTTACAGATGGTAACATTTCTTCTTCTTTCAATTCATTGGAAAATATAGCTTCTTTAATAGCTTTTTCTATTTGTTCAAAAATTGGTATTCCACTACTATTACTTAATATTATATTCATTTTATATTTTCCTCCTTTACTGTTTTATTTGTTATATCTGTTATATTTATATTATAACACTTATAAATATATGTCAATACTTTTTTATAAAATTAAGACAAATCTCGCTTCGCGAGAACTTTTCTCTACTTTTCTAATTTAACTATATACATTTAAGTTCTCAAAAAAGCGTAAAGATTTGTCGACGCGAAAAATTGCTATGCAATTTTTCTGTGCAACGTTGTTTTTAATTGAATAGGAAAAACTTGATTTTTCCTATTCAATTAAAAAGAGAACCACATCGTAGTTCTCTAAATAATTATTTTCTATTTTCTACTTCTAACTCCCCTCTTCTTAATCTAAGAATTACATCAGTTTGTTTCGCAAGATCTTTTGAATGAGTTACGATAACCACACATTTATTCATCTTATGAGAGCAGTCTTTAAGTATTTCCATAATACTATTAGCTGTATCTTCATCTAAATTTCCTGTTGGTTCATCTGCTAACAAAACTGGTGCTTCAGAGGCTAAGGCTCTTGCTATTGCCACTCTCTGTTGTTGACCTCCAGATAATTTTAAAACATTTCTTTTCATTTCTTTATCTGTAAGACCTAATTTTTCTAAAATAGGTTTTGGTGGTAGTTTTGAAGCTATTGATACATTTTCCATTGGTGTTAAATAGTCAATTAAATTATAACTTTGAAAAATAAATGATACATTATCTTTTCTATGCTTTGCAAGTCCATAATTCTCAATATTCTCTCCTCTAAATAATATTTCTCCTTCTGTAGGTGTATCTAGTCCACCTAGTAAAGACAAGAATGTTGTTTTTCCACTTCCAGAATGACCTAAAATTGAGTAAATCTTGCCTTCTTCTAAATTTACATTTATATTTTTAAACACTATGCTATCTCTTGAATAAGCATATTTTAAATTCTTTATTTCTAATATAGACATTTTCATTCCTCCTTAATCTATTCTACTAAAAATATCTCTTGGTTTTATTTTGGTAATTTGATAAATTGATATTATTGTTGATACTAATATAATTAACAGTCCGATTCCACTTACTAACAACCAGTCAAATATATTTACACTTATTTCTATACTATTTGTAATACTACTAATCAATTTACTACCTACTATTTTTGTTGCAATAGAACTTGTAAAATAAGATAGTATAAATGCTGGTACAGATACCATAAGAATTTCAATTATTTGTTGCCATATAATATCTTTTTTACTAATTCCAACAGAAAGTAATATTGCTATTTCGTTTATTCTATGTTTAGTCCAAAGATTTAATATTAAAACTATTAAAATTATACTAATTATAAATATTACTATAATTGCTGTTGATACAATTTGTTGTATTCCTTCTAATGCTTCTTTTGTATTTTTAAAATTACTATCATTTTTTGTTATTACACAACTTTCCCAATTTACATTTTCTATTTTCTTCATTTCTGTAATTAGATTATCTAATTCTTCTGGATCTTCCACTTCAAAATCTCCATATTGACTATTTTCACCATCTGTTTCATAAATAAGTTTTGAAATTGTATTTAAGTCTGTAAAAATTATATTTTCAAATAAATTTGTTGTATCCATATATTCTTCTGTGTCGCTTTTTCTTGTACTTGTAAATACTCCTATTATTTGAACTTCTACCCCCATTTCATTTCCTTCAATATTATTTAATACAATATAATCTCCTATCTTTAAGTTATTGTTATTTGCAAAATCTTGGTGTACTAATGCCACTTGTTTTTTATCTGGTGTGATATGTTCTCCATTAGTTAATTTAAAGCCCTCATCTGTGAAATAACTGTCTTTTTCCGAATATCTATCTCCTACTACTCTACCTGCATTTTCATAAACTTTTAGTCCTACATCATCTCTTGTTTTTAGCTTATTATTGCTTATATCCCTATACTCTGTAACTGTATAACTTCTCAAATTATAGCTATCTGTAATACCATCTATATTTAATATTTGATTTACTATATTTTCATCTAATCCTTTTTCTAATGTTTTTGCATTTACGGTAAAACCACATTTTAAAGCCTTTCTAACATTTGCATCTGCCATACTAGATGATGAGTTAATTGAAAAGCACACTATAAGCAATGTTGCCATTATTAGAATAATAGAAAATAACAATATAGTTCTTACTTTTTTTCTTGTAGTATATAAATATGCTCTTTTTACAAAATTCACTATCAACCACCTCAATTCATTTGAGATAAAATTTGTCTTGGTTTTTTATTCATTATAGGAATACAAGAAATAATAACTATCGCAAGTAATATAACTATTCCTATTCCTGTAATTAATGCAAATTGACTATTTTGAATAATTACACTTTCTGCTACTTTTCCAAAGGCTTGTCCTAAATTTCCTGCAATTAATTTGCTAAAGAAATATGAACCTGTGAATGAAATCGCAGATATTATTAACATTTCTATAATGAATTGAATCATTATTGTTGCTTTTGATTTACCAATCGAAAGTAATATTCCAATTTCTCTTCTTCTTCCTTTAATACTCATAAAAACAATTATACTTATTACACTAATACTTACAATTATCGCTATAACAATTAAACTAATAATTAATGTACTTGAATTGTCTACAGATTCTTGTGTATTTTGATAAATTTCGTCATTTGCATAAATATAAAAGTTGTTCCAGTTTATATCTTTAATGTTTTGAACTTCTTGAATGATAGAATCTAAATTTTCTGGATTTTCAACATAGAAATCTACAACATTAAATTTTCCACTTCCTACATCATCATAATTAACATACAACTTATCTGCTAAATCTGCACTTAAAAACACATAATCATTGTAAACAAAATATCCAGAAAGGTCATAAACTTTCTTGTCATCACTTTCATCTGCTGTATCTCCCATTACTCTAAAAATTCCTATAACCTCCACATCTACAAACGGATCATCACTTAGTGGATCATTTACTACTGTCAAAGTATCACCTAGTTTTAAATTATTTTTTTCTGCATAGGCTTCGCTTATTATAATAGCATTTTCAGTATCTGGTGTAATGTGTTCACCTTCCACTAACTCAAAAATATGTGAGGTAAAATAATTGCTATATTGGGTGTTTATATTTGTAACACTTAAAGTCTGTGAGTCTACTAAATAATCACCTACATATCTGTCTGTTTGATATAAATATTCTCCATCTTTTAAAATAGAAGATATAGAATCAACTGTTGCATTGTAGGCTTTTATTCCTTCAACACTTGCAATTTTTTCTATCATATCATCTGTAATAGGATCAGATGTCAAATAAGTATTTCCTTTTTCGTCTGTTTCCATTCCTCCAGATTCGTAATTTCTCTCTACTGAAAAACTTGTTCCTATCGCTTCTTTAAATTCTTCTGTTTTTTGTTCTTCTGCATTTAATACTGCTATCCCAGACAAAGTAAGTGTTACAACCATAAATAGAATAAGTAACAGCAAAATACTTACTTTCCACTTTCTAAATAAATATAAAATACTTCTTTTTAATAAATTCATCTTTCTTTCCTCCTTCGCTCTATTTTTACAACTTAAAAATGGAGTTAAGGTGGATTTAAAATGTTATTTTGATAAAGTCAAAAAAATAGATAGATTTTACTCTATCTATGGTAATTTGATTGTAAACAATACACCTTTATCTGTATTTTCTACTTTATATGAAATTTTATGATAATCAAATATTGTCTTTGTAATGTATAATCCTAATCCACTCCCTCCTGTGTTCCTACTTCTTGCTTTGTCTACTCTAAAAAATGGATTAAATAATTGTTTTAAATCTTCTTTTTCTATATGTATTCCTGTATTTTCTATTTTCATAACTTTATCATTAAAATCAATAAATACTTTTTCATTTTTTGGAGAATAAATTACTGCATTTCCTACAACATTTGATATTGCATTTTCCATTAGTCTTTCATCTCCGTTAAATTCATAAGTATCTTGAATATTTGTTATGATTTCTATTTCTTTATCCTCTGCTATTCCTTGATATTTTCTATATATATTCTTTAAAGTATTTGCAAGGTCAAAATATTTTTTATTTAGCTTAAAGTGTTCATCTTTCATTATTGCAACAGATAAAATTTCTTGTATTATTTTTCCAATATCATCAGTAACTTTTAGAGAGTGTTTTAAATACTTTTTCGTGTCTTTATATTTTCCTACTTCGTAAACCATTCCCTCTAATTCGCCTTTTAATATAGTTAAAGGTGTTTTCAACTCGTGTGATACTGCTCTAAAAAATTCCGTTTGTAATTTTTCTCTTTCTTTTTCCTTTTCTATATCTTCTTGTAATTGTTGATTTGCTATGATAAGTTCGTTAATCGTTTCATTTAGTCGCTCTGCCATTGTATCTAAATTATTTGCAAGTACACCTATTTCATCAGTTCGTTCTGTATTACATCTCCAAGTCATATCTAATTTAGTTAGTTTTTTTGATATATTGCTTATATTTACAACAGGTTTTGTAATTATTCGTGAGATTATTTGTGCTGCAATTATAGATATTACAAATATTAGCAAAAGTATTACAGGAGTAATTTTTAAGAATACTACCATTATTTGATTTACTGTATTTTCTGATACTGATAATGATAATATATAGTTTTCATTTGAATCAGTAAATGTAACTTCACTTGAAATAGTTTGAGTTGTAACATTCTGATCTGTATTCTCTCCAAAACTATACACAGTATCTATTCCCTTTAATTGTGCATTTGCACTATAATTTATACAAAAATCATATATTTTGTTCATTCCTTCTTCTAAAGTTTCGCTTTCTAGTTCAGATACCAATCTTTTAATCTCTTCTGTATAATTTGAAAGTGTTACAGTTCTATAATTATTAGGCATAACTTTTATAACGATACCATACATAATAATTCCTAATAGTATAAAAACACAAGTCATCATTAAAAATATTTTTAAACACAAACTACTTTTAATTTTCTTTATCAATCCTATATCCCACCCCTCTTACAGTTTCAATATAGTCATATCCTAGTTTTTTACGAATATTTT
The DNA here is from genome assembly GCA_930982035.1 of uncultured Clostridium sp. Taxonomy (GTDB): domain Bacteria; phylum Bacillota; class Clostridia; order TANB77; family CAG-508; genus CAG-269. The sequence goes on along the minus strand of CAKNJL010000046.1, from coordinate 719 downwards.
TTATGTGAGTATTTACTATTTTATCATCTCCAAAATAATCATAATTCCATATTGAGTTTAGGATATTATCTCTTGTAAAAACTTTGCCTTGATTTTCTAAAAGTAATTTTAATATTTCAAATTCTCTATATGTCAAAGCTACTTTTTTGTTGTCTACAAATACATCATAGTTTTCAATATTTAAGGATATATTTTTATATTTTAAAACATCAACTTTTTTATTGATATTTTCTGTTCTTCTTAAAATTGCTTCTATATGTTTAAGTACAACAGGCATAGAAAATGGCTTTGTTATATAATCATCTGCAAGTTTATCAAATCCTTTTAGTTGACTTTCTTCATCTGTTAATGCTGTCAAAATAATAATTGGTACATTACTATTTTTTCTTATCATTTCACAAACTACGAATCCATCAATTTTAGGCATCATTATATCTAATAAAATCAGATCATAATTATTATTTTGTATAAGATTTATCCCTTCCAAGCCATCATCTGCTGTATTAACTTCATATTTAGCACTTTCTAAAAACTCTTTTATTATATTTTGTATATTTTTTTCATCCTCTATCACTAATATTTTTTTCATTCTTTTTCCTCCAGATGTATTATATATCTTAATTGTGTAGTTTTGGTGGAGTTATATAAAAAAATTTAAAAATCTAAAAGAGAATCACTATTTCTAATGATTCTCTCTCGAAAATAAAAGGGGATGTTTT
>CAKNJL010000045.1 GCA_930982035.1 uncultured Clostridium sp. | reverse complement strand
CTTAAAAATTTTTTTGAAAAACTATTGACAATTAATAGTTAGTCTTTCTTTTGTTTTTTTAGTAATTTACAAATATTATTTTTTATACTCTCATTGAAAAATAATATCTATGCCAATCATATTTCACATTCTTAGATAAAATAAGTCAATATGCTATAGTAATGTATTTCTTATCAATTTTTACCTTTTTCTTTATATTAGTTAAATTTTATACATTATGACTATAACTCTAAATTTGATTTCTTACTTTTAGATACTCTAAGAATATTTAATAAACTCTAATATCCTTGTTATTACAGATTTTCATCAAGTTTATATATATAAAAGTTAATTTATTTTGGATAAATTTGTTCCTTTATTTTATAAAAAATTTTTTATATTTTTTGTTGACTTTATGGCGGTTTATTGGTATTATTTAAATGTTAAGAATATTCTTAGAGTATCTAACTTCAAGAATTTTTGTATAAAATTTAAAATTATCTAATTTCTTTTTTACTCAAAAAAACAATTTAAATAAACAAAAGCGACATAATTTTTATATTCCATCATTTTTGTGTACCACTATTAAAATTATAGGAAATGCAATTACCTATAATTTTAAAAAAACATATATACTACAATTTTTAAATAAAAATCATAATATATATGTTTCATAAATTTATTGTGAATGAAGATTAAAAACTATTTATAATTAATCTTAAATTTATACATTCTTAATTTAAATATATTTAATTATAATTTAAAATCTACTGGTTTCTGTTCTTTTAAGCTTTCCTGAACATCAATTATTCTTTGATTTGAAGAACCTCTAAATCTAAGACTTAAATCTTTTTTATCTTCTTCAAATTTCCCATCTACCATAACATCTATGTATTTTAGAAGTTCTTTAGTGGTTTCATTATCTTTTGCCATTTCACCTACGACATCTTTTTCAAAGTCAAAACCTGTATAACACCAGATATTTTTATCAGGAAATTTTTCTTTTACCTTTTTAACTAATGGCAATAAACCTTCTTGATTTTGCTTTTCCAATGGTTCTCCACCTAAAAGAGATAATCCAGAAATATAATCATGGTCCATATAATTAATAACTTGATCTATTTGTTTATCTGTAAATTTTTCTCCATAACCAAAATCCCAGGCACATCTATTAAAACATCCTTTACAGTGATGATTACAACCACTTACAAATACAGATACTCTAACACCTTCACCATTAGCAACATCTACTCTTTTTATATCCGCATAATTCATATTTATCTCCTTCTTTTTATTCATTTATTTAGAAAGAGGGATTCAAGGGGCGTCCCTCAATCCCTTTTACAAGTGCATTACTCTTTGTTTTATTTCTTTTGTTTTTCCTGCATTCCAGAAGTTTTCTCCTAAATATCCGCAAGTTCTTCTTACTACTGTCATTTTTGAATGGTCTTTATTTCCACAGTTTGGGCATTCCCATTCGTTGTCTTTGTTTATTATAATTTCTCCATCAAATCCACAAACATGGCAATAGTCTGATTTTGTATTAAATTCAGCATATTGAATATTATCATAGATAAATTTAACTGCTGTTTCTAATGCGTCAATATTTTTTTGCATATTCGGTATTTCAATATATGAAATTGCTCCTCCTGATGATATTTTTTGGAATTCACTTTCAAATCCAAGTTTTTCAAATGCATCTATTTTTTCTCTTACATCTACATGATATGAGTTTGTATAATATCCTTTGTCTGTTACATCTTTAATTGTTCCGAATTTTTCTTTGTCTATTCTAGCAAATTTGTAACATAAGCTTTCTGCTGGTGTTCCATATAATGCAAATCCAATGTTTGTTTCTGCTTTCCATCTATTAACTGTTTCTCTTAGATGTTTCATAACTCTGATTGCGAAGTCATGTCCTTCTGGTGTTGTGTGTGATACACCTTTCATTACTTTTGTCATCTCATATACACCAATATATCCTAATGAAATTGTTGAATATCCCCCATATAATAATTTGTCTATTTTTTCTCCTTTTGCTAATCTTGCAATTGCTCCATATTGCCAGTGAATTGGGCTTATATCTGAATGTGTTCCTAATAATGCATAATGTCTACACATTAAAGCTTCTTTACATAGTTCTAGTCTTTCATCTAATAATTTCCAGAATTTGTCTTCATCACCATCTGCTACAATTGCTACTTGTGGTAAGTTGATACTAACAACACCTTGATTAAATCTTCCTTCAAATTTGTAGTTTCCATTTTCATCTTTCCAAGGTGATAAGAAACTTCTGCATCCCATTGGGCTAAATACATTTCCTTCATAGTTTTCTCTCATTTTCTTAGCTGAAATGTAATCTGGATACATTCTCTTTGCAGAACATTTTACTGCAAGTTTTGTTAAATAGTCATATTCTCCACCTTTTAAGCAGTTACATTCATCTAATACATAAACTAGTTTTGGGAATGCTGGTGTAACATATACACCTGCTTCATTTTTGATTCCTTCATATCTTTGTCTTAATACTTCTTCTATAATCATTGCATTTTCTTTTATATATGGATCATCATCTTCTAAGTGTAAGAATAAAGTTACGAATGGAGATTGTCCATTAGTTGTCATTAATGTATTAATTTGATATTGAATTGTTTGAACTCCTGCTTTTAATTCTGCTTTTAATCTATCTTGTACTAAGTCTTCTATAATGTCATCTGATAATTTTCCTTTATATTTTTTCTCAATTTCTGCTTTAAATTTGTTGTAACTTTTTCTTAAATATTTTCCTAAATGTTTTAAATCTACTGATTGTCCCCCATATTGATTACTTGCAACTGCTGCAATAATTTGTGTTGTAACTGTACATGCTACTTGGAAACTTTTTGGGCTTTCTATCATTTTTCCATTCATAACAGTTCCATTATCTAGCATGTCTGATATATTAATTAAACAACAGTTAAATATTGGTTGTACAAAATAGTCTGCGTCGTGGAAATGTAAAATTCCGTCAGCATCTGCTTTAGCAATTTTCTCTGGTAATAATAATCTTCTTGTTAAATCTCTTGATACCTCACCTGCTATATAATCTCTTTGTGTTGAAGCAAGTAATGTATTTTTATTAGAATTCTCTTCTGCTAATTCTTTATTTTCATTTCTAATTAACCCTAATATTGTTTCATCAGTTGTATTTTGTTTTCTTACTAATGCTCTTGTATATCTATATACAATATATTTTTTGGCTAATTCATATTTTTCAATTTCCATTAATTTTTGCTCTATAATATCTTGGATATCTTCAACTAACATTCTTTTTTTGTTTAGGTCTTCTATATATTGAATAATTCCTTTGATATCCTCCTTATTTGCTCTTTCTTTTGGTTTAACCTCTTTATTGGCTTTTTCGATTGCTACTTGAATTTTTGCTCTGTCGTAATCAACAGCTCTTCCATCCCTTTTAATAACTTTCATTTCACATTTCCTCCTTCGATTAGTATGGTTACATTATATCTCTAAAAAATTTATTTTCCGTTGCAAAAGCAACACATTATGAAAAAAATTTTTTTTCACTTCTTAACATCTTTCCCCTCTAAGGTTTTTTCTTTTGTTACAAATATGTTACAAAAATATTACAAATTTATTTTTAAGTTTTTGTTGCTTTTGCAACTTTCTTAATGTATAATCTTTATGTAATTTTAAAGGAGGAAAATCTATGAACAACAATTTTAACCTAGAAAACTTCATATCAGATTTTTCGAGATCTTGTCAAAAAATGCAGAAAAAAGTTTTTAGTAAAAATGAAGTTGTAACTACTTATATAAAAAACCGAAATCAATTATGTATATTACTAGACGGACATGCTGATTTAGTGCGTTATGACTTAAATGGAAATAGAACAATCGTAGAACATTTTTCTAAAAATGCTCTTTTTGGTGAGGTATTTTATACTATTACAACAAATAATGAATTATTAGTTGAAGCAAAATCTAGTTGTACAGTTCTTTTTTATATTTATGATGATATCTTTAAGAAATGTAAAAGCAATTGTAAATTTCATCAAACTTTATCTGAAAATTTGCCTCAATTAATTTTAAATAAAGTAACTGATTTGAATATGAGAATAGAACTTTTAACCAAACGTTCTACAAGAGATAAATTATTAGGCTATTTTTCATTGTTATCTACAAGAAATTTAAGCACTTCGTTTGAACTTCCTTTTTCTCTTACAGACTTAGCAGATTATTTAAGTGTTGATAGAAGTGCTATGATGAGAGAACTAAAATTATTAAAAGAAGATGGCTTTGTGGAAAAAGTAGGAAATCGAATTATTTTGCTATACAAATAGATGATTTGGGTGATTTGGGGACGGAGAAAAAATCATCATTTTAGATTAAAATGATGATTTTTTCTCCGTCCCCAAATCACCCAAATCATCTACAAAATTTTCAAAATATTCTTTTACACAACTAGATATTTCAATATATGCCTTATCTTCTTCTGGAAATGTATGTATGGCAAAATGGCTTTCTGCTAAAAGCCATAATCCTGTATATCCTTGAATATCAAAATAATGCTCTACTTTTTTTAGTATTTTAAAACCACTTTTTTTTAGTAGTTCCTCATATCTTTTTATTAATATTTTTTCATCTTCATATTTTATCCATTTGTGATAATTATACATTACTGCCTTCATTTTTGCTCACATTCCTTTCCTACGGCATAAATATAATTTATAAAATTGAAATTAACTCCTAATTCAATCTTATTTTTCTTACCAGTTCTGAACTTCTTCATTATAATATAATACAAGTGATGGTTTAAACATATTATTTTCTTCTATTTGTGTTAAATCTATATTTTCATCTTTTCCAAAAACAAACATTGCCTCTATATTTTTATCTGTTAAATATTTTGTTTCTACAGCTAATTTTTGTATTGTATTATCACCATTAAAAGCTAAATTAAATCCCCATTCTCCAAATGTAGGTACTTGTAAATGATATGGTAATACATTTTCAAATTGTGTTTTTATTGTTTTATTAATACACCAAAATGATTTTTTAGCATAATATGGACTTGTAGACTGGCATACCATAACACCATCTTGTGTTAGATTTGCTTTTACATAGTTATAAAATACATTTGTGTATAATTTATTTAGATTTTCATTATTTGGATCTGGAAAATCTATAATAATCACATCAAATTTTTCTTTATTCTCTTGTACATATATATAAGCATCTTCATTTATTACTTTTAATTTTTCATTTTCTAATGAGTGATTATTTAGTTTTGAAATTTCTGCATTATCTGTACATAAATCTGTCATTTGCTTATCAATATCTACTAAAACAATTTCCTTAACATCATCATATTTTAGTATTTCTCTTACAGCTAGTCCATCTCCTCCGCCTAATACAAGTATCCTTTCATGTGATTTAGCATATAACATTGGTATATGTACTAATGCTTCATGATATCTATATTCGTCCATTGTACTAAATTGTAAATTTCCATCTAAAAATAATCTAATATCATCTTTATGTTTTGTCATGACAATTTTTTGATATGCAGTCTGTTCTGATAAAATCACATCATCTCTATATAGTCCCTCTTCTATTTTATTAGCAATAATACCGCCTGTACATAAAAATACAAGTATAATTACCAAACATATAATTGTAATGATTTTAACTAATTTATATTTTTCTATATATTTTTTATATTTTAAAATAATTAATAAAGCTACTCCTATATTAATACTTCCTACTAAAAAAGTGGTTGTAATAAAACCTAGTTTTGGAAATAAGATAATAGGAAATGCAATAGAACCTATTAATCCACCTATATAATCAAACGTAAAGATATTTGCTAAATTTTTTCTTACATTACTCTCATTACTTTCAATAATTCGTGTTAATATAGGAATTTCCAATCCTACGAAAATCCCTATCATTATAATTAATATATACATAATTAAATCATATATTTCTGTATATATATTTGTGATAAATAAAATTAATGTAGAAAAACCACCTAAAATACCAACACTCATTTCTATAAATACAAACTTGTTAAATAGGTTATTTTTCATATATTTAGATAAATATGAACCTATTCCCATTGCACTCATATATAATCCAATTGTAATAGAAAATTGTGTAATACTATCACCTTGTAAATATGAGCTTAGACTACTAATTATCAATTCATAAATGATTGAACATATTGATATTAACAAAGTGGTTACTAATAGCAATCTACCATCAAATTTCTCATTATTTATTTTTTTCTCTTCCATTATAATACACCACTCATTATAATTCCTATTGCGATAAACATTCCTCCTATCATAATTCCTGTAGCTTTATTATGATTGTCTATCTCTTCTGTTAAGTTAAAACTTTTTCTAAACATAATTTCAGTTGCTTTATATCCAATCAGACAAAAGATAAGTCCTATTGCAACATATATAATAATTTCCACTAATTTTGTTAAAACTTCCATTATAAAAATCCCCCTTTATATAATTACTGTTCTTATAATAATAGCTATTGCTATAAATATACCTGCTATAATAAAACCTGCACCTACATTTTTCTCTTTTAGCTCTTTATTAAAATCATATGGCATAATTAAATCAAATAGATACATACTAACTAGCATTAATATAACACCTACACCTGCATATATAATTGTATTTAAAATTTCTCCCCAATTAATTAACATATTTTTTCCTCCTTTTATTTTCCTGAACTTGTTCCTCCACCTGAAGAAGTTCTACTATTTACACTTTTTTGTCTTGCTGAATATGCATAACTACTATATGTATTACTTCTTCTTGTACTTCCATATGTATTATAGTAATGATGATAATGTCTAGAATGATACATTGTTCCTGAACCATTTATATACTCTCTACTAGATACTTGTATAAAAATTTCACCATTTTCTTCATATATATAAGCATATTCTTTGTCAGTTTTTAAACCTATTCCATCTTCTTCTGTATTTGGATCACTATCAATTGTATCTGTAATCCCTTCTGGAACTCCATCTATAATATCTTTTACTGTTGAATCAACACTTGATAATGATGACTTATACACTTTAGCTTTTTTATTGTTTGTATTATTTGTGATAGATGTAACATATGTATATTTTGAAGTTTCTTTTTCAATATAATTTTCCATTGATTTATTTACAAACATTCCAGAAAATAAGCTAATTATTGCTCCTAAAAATGGAAAAGCACATATTAAAATAATAATTATACTTACTATTTTATTACTTTTAGGTCTTTCACTAAACGTTGGAGTTTTACTTCTTGAGTCTATTTCTTCTGTTATATTTAGCCTACTTTTTTCTAATTTTTTACCAATACTCTTTTCTTCTTCTCCTTCCCACTTTTCAACAGAAATAATTTCTTTATCTTCTGAAATATAATCAAAATATTCACAAGATTCGTATTTATCTACATCTGCATCTCCAAAATAATCTCGTACAACTGCTGTTCCTTTTTCATATAATTCATAGTTTTTCATATTATATAAAAATCCTAGTTCGTTTGTATCTACTCTTCCTGCGAAACTTTCATATAAATAATATATATCTTCATTTTTTTCATCTTTTTCTATGGATAACCATTTATGCTCATTTACATCATTTTTAATTTCATATTCTTGCCAAATCCATGTGTCCTCTTTATATTCAATCATATTAATAACTGTGTATTTTTGGTTATCTATATAAAGAATTTGCCCCTTTTTTAATTTCATTCTAAATTTCATTCCTTTCTCGCTTTGCTCGAATATACACATAGCAATGAAAGAATTTCTTTCAAACTATTCCCCTATCTTTCAAATTCATTTAATATCTTTATATTAGACAAACTAATAATTTTTCCTAAGCTAATCTCTGTTTCATCTTTCCATTTTTCAATCGATAAAACTTTTTGCATATCTTTCTTGTTTTTATATTCATAATAACTTACTTCTTCTTTTAATCCAACATCTGTCATTCCGTAATAATCCTCTACTTTTCCTATGCCTTTTTCCATTAATTCATATTCTTCTTCTTGAAAAATAATATTTACTTTTAGCTGTATTTCCTTTTCTTTTAGTACTTTAAATAAAACAACTTTAGAAGATAATTCTACATTTAAATAATATATCTCATTATCTTCTGTATTTCTTATTTTATATTCAATCCAATAAGAAGATTTCTCTGTAAATTTTACTTTATTAAGTACACGATATTTTATTTTCTCTATTATAATATATTGATCTTCTTTTAAATCTAGTATCCTCATAAATTCCTCCTTTTGGAACGTTAGGGACGGACCAAATTGTTTCATTTTAGAACAATAGCGGGCTTTCTTAAACATTTTTTCTGTTAATAACATTTCAAGGCCCGCGTCATTGTTCGGCGCCAAATTTTACGCTAGTAAAATTTGTGTGCAATCACTAGAGCGAAGCGACGTTCTTGAATAGGAAAAACTTGATTTTTCCTATTCAAGAACAAATCGGAAAGCCTTAAAATTTATATTAATTTTATTTTTCCTCATTGGCTTTCCGTAAATTTGTTCTGTGCCAATTTTACTTTAGTAAAATTGTGTGCAACCATCGGAGCAAAGCGACTTTTCTACAATAGGAAAGTATCACTTTCATATTCAACTTTCCTATTAATTGATAATTCTCAAACAGTGTTTTTAAGAGTATCCATCAATCACCGTTATGACAAATTTCGACAAAAAACATACAAAAACCAACCTGGCCCTATTTGTTTTTTTGAATGTAATTCCATGAGTCTAAACACATGTCTTCTAATGTTTTTTCTGCTTGCCACCCTAATTCTTCTTTTGCTTTTTTTGGGTCTGCATAGCATGTTGCAATATCTCCTGCTCTTCTTGGTGCTATTTTGTATGGCACTTTTTTACTCGTTGCTTTTTCAAATGCTTTTACCATGTCTAAGACACTATATCCTTTTCCTGTTCCTAAATTATAAATATATAATCCTTTTTCTTCTTTTTCTAGTTTTTCTAATGCTTTTACATGTCCTTTTGCTAGGTCAACTACATGTATATAGTCTCTAACCCCTGTTCCATCTGGCGTGTCATAATCATTTCCAAATACAGATAATTCTTTCAATGTTCCTACTGCTACTCTTGCAATATATGGCATTAAATTATTTGGTATTCCTTGTGGTTCTTCTCCGATTAATCCACTTTCATGTGCTCCTACTGGATTAAAATATCTTAGTATGCATATATCCCATGTATTATCTGATTTATATATGTCTTTTAATATTTGTTCTATAAATAATTTTGTTGTTCCATATGGGTTTGTTGTTCCTCCTGTTTTACATTCTTCTGTTATTGGAATTACTTCTGGGTCACCATATACTGTTGCTGATGAACTAAAGATAAATTTTTTACAGTTATATTTTCTCATTGTGTCTAATACTACTAATGCTCCTGAAATATTATTTGTGTAATATTCTATTGGTTTTTGAATAGATTCTCCTACTGCTTTATATCCTGCAAAATTCATAACTGCTTCTATTTCATTTTCTTCAAATACTTTTTCTAGTTTTTCTCTATCCATATAATCCATTTCATAAAATTTAAAATCTTTTCCTGTTATTTTTTTGATTGCATCTAATACTTGTGGCTTGCTATTGGAAAAATTGTCAATTATTATAATTTCTCTTCCTGCATTTAGTAATTCTACTGCTGTGTGGCTTCCTATAAATCCTGCTCCTCCTGGTAATAATATTGCCATACAAAAACCTCCATTCACATTTCAATTTAGATAGTATTGTATAAAAATTTAATTTTTTAAAATTTCAACACCATCTTTTGTATCTTTTACACTATATCCTAAATTTTGTATTTCATCTCTTAATCTATCAGATTCTGTCCAATTTTTTTCTTGTCTTGCCTTTTTTCTTTCTTCTACCAATTCCAATACTTCTTCTGGAATTTTTAAGTCATTATTTTTTTCTTCTTTTTTATCAATTTTTATTCCTAATACTGTATCAAATTTTAACAATAAATTTGCAATCTCTGGTGATTTTTTATCATATTTGATTACTTCCCATACATAACTCATCGCAAGTGGCATATTCATATCATCATTAATTGCTTTATGGAATTCTGTTTCTAATCTATCTAATTCTTTTCTATCTTCTTCATTTAAAGTGTCTTTTCCAATTTTATTTTGCTGATATCCATTTCGTAATCTAGCTAATGATTTTGATGTAGACTCTATTCCTTCCCAAGTAAAGTTTAATTTATTTCTATAGCTACAAGTATAGCATAATAATCTATATACTAATGGATCATATCCTTTTTCCTCAATATCTTTTAATAAATATACATTTCCTAAACTTTTTGACATTTTGCCACCATTAATTAATAAATATTCTCCATGTATCCAATAATTAGCTGGTATTTTACCACATACACCTTTACTTTGTGCAATTTCATTTTCATGATGTGTTGGTACTAAATCAATTCCACCTGTATGAATATCAAATTGTTCTCCTAGATGTTTTCTTGACATTGCTGAACATTCAATATGCCATCCTGGATAGCTTGGTCCCCATGGGCTATCCCATTTCATTAAATGATTTTCTGGTGCTTTTATCCATAGTGCAAAATCATATGGATTTTTCTTTTCTTTATCTACTTGTACTCTAGCTCCTGCTTTTTGCTCTTCTATGTTTAAATTTGATAGAACTGGATATTTGTCTAATTTTGATATATCAAAATAAATTGCTGTTGATGTTTCATAGGCATATCCTTTTTCTACTAATTCTTTTACATATTCTAACATTTCTGGTATATAGTCTGTTGCTTTACAAATTATTTCTGGTGTTTCAATATTTAATGCTTTTAGGTCAGCAAAAAATAATTTTGTATAATGTTCTGCAATTTCTAATGGTGTTTTATGCTCTTCTCTTGCTGATTTTATCATCTTGTCTTCTCCTTCATCACCATCAGAAACTAAGTGTCCAACATCTGTTATATTCATTACATGTTTTATTTTGTATCCATTGTATTTTAACATTCTTCTTAATACATCTTGAAATATATTTGTTCTCATATTTCCAATCGTTGCATCTTTATATACTGTTGGGCCACATGAATATATTCTAACTTCTTTTTCATCTATTGGTTTAAATAATTCTTTTGTTTTGGTTAGAGTATTATATAAATATATATCCATTTTCTGATTCATTCCCTTCTTTTAAATTTAACACAGAAAAATTGGGTAACAATCTTTCTGTGTTATAATTATTTTGCATATTTCTTATGGAGTTACTGTATTCCCTGTATCTGGTGAAGTATTTCCTGTGTTACCAGTATTTTCTCCTCCTGATGGAGTATCCCCTCCACCAGGAGAACCACCATTTCCTCCACTTATACTGTTACCAGTTCCACTTCCGCTTGAACCTGTTCCTCCTCCTGAAGAACTTCCTCCTGTTGAACCACCTGTATTTGTATTAGTTGTATTTGTTGATGGTGTAGTATTAGTAGCTGGTTTCTCTTCTGCCTTTGGCTCTGTATGTAATGTACATGTTTCATTAATCCTTGTTCCTGTTGAACCTCTTCCATTTACTGGTGTCCATAGACCTAATTGTTCTTTTGGTAAAACTGCTCCATAATAATTTTGTCTTGTTGCACAATATTGTGAACAATATTGTGTTGCAACTTTATTTGATTCTGTACATATTGTTTGACTTCCATGTCCTTCACATTTTTCTGGCAAATTATCTTGTGTAAATATTTCTGTATATGTATTTGTACATCCTGTTGTAGCTAAACATCCTGTTGTTTTACATACAGTTTGTTCTACTATTCCACTTGGTTTTGTAAATGTGGCATTTGCTAAATTCTTATGAATTGCTGTCATTACTTCATCCCATATTGAACCTGCTGGGTTTCCACTTCTTGTATATGTAACTGTTTCATTTTGGTCATATCCATACCAACATGCTCCTGCATAATATGGTGTAAATCCACATAGCCATCTATCATAATCATCATCAGTTGTTCCTGTTTTAGCTGCTACATCCATTCCACTTATTGCACAATATGTTGCTGTTCCTCCTGATTTTACTGGTTCTTGCAATATAGTCTTTGTGATATAAGCATTTTGTTCTGATATTACTCTTGTTTGTTCTTGTTTTGCTGTTAATACTACATTACCACTAGAATCTTCAACTTTTGTATAGAATGTTGGAGTTATATATACACCATCATTTGCAATTGTTGCATATGCTCCTGCCATTTCTAATGGTGTTGCACCATTAGTTGTTCCTCCTAATGCTAATGATAAATCACTATCTGCCTCTGCTGTTATATGACTAAGTCCCATCTTATTTAAATATTCTATAGATTTACTTGGTGATAATTCTCTCATTATTTTTACAGCTGGAACATTTAGAGATTTCGCAATAAAATATCTTATATTTACTGATTGATTACTATATGTTCCACTTTGATTTTTAGGAATATATCCACCTCCAAAATCTGTTTCTTGATCCATATATGCTGTTGCTGATGTTATTACTTTTTCTTGTAAGCCTGGTGCAACTACTGCTATAGGCTTTATAGATGAACCTGTCTGTCTAACACTTTGTGTTGCTCTATTTAGTCCTCTTGACTCTGTTTTTTCTCCTAAGCCTCCTACAGTTCCCACTACATATCCAGTCTTATAATCTATTACAACCATTGCTGCTTGTGAATGATCATTTAATTTTTCACCTGTTGTAGGATTTTTTGCCTTACCTGCCACAATATATTTATCATCTTTGAATTCTTCTTCCATTTGAGCTTGAATACTTGAATCTACTGTTGAATATATAGTTAGACCACCGCTATATACATAATTTTCAGCCATTTGTTGAGACCAACCTTTTTCTTCCATTACTTGGTCTATGACTTGGTCTAATACAGCCTCTGTATGATATGAATATGATGAGGTTGTTGAAATTGCTCCTTTTTGGAAATTTAGTCCATTATCAACTTCTGCTATTGCTGTATTGTACTCATCTTGACTATTTATATAACCAAGTTCATTCATCTTATTTAAAGCTACTTTAGTTTGATTTTTAATTAATTCTGTATTATCTTTAGTTTCATCAAAAGGATCATATCTACTTGGTGAGCTATTAATTCCTGCCATATATGCACATTCTGCCAAAGTCAAATCTTTTGCACTTTTATTAAAATAATACTCTGCTCCTAATTCTACACCATGTAAATTTCCTTCTCCACCAACATATAGTATATTTAAATATAACTCTAAAATTTGATCTTTTGATATCATTCTTTCAACTTGGAATGCTTTAGCCCATTCTCTTACTTTTCTCATGATACCTGCAACACCTGATCTCTCATCATCCTTAGTTATATTTTTAACTAATTGTTGTGTTATAGTACTTCCACCATAAGAACTATCACCTAATAATGTATGTAAAATTGCCCCTGCTGTTCTTTTTATATCAACTCCATGATGCTTATAAAATCTCTCATCTTCCATGGCTACATATGCCTTTGGAAGATATTCCGACATATCTTCAAGTGTAATTATCTTTCTTTTTTCATCACCACTTAGATTAGCAATGACTCCTCCATTTTGGTCAACAATAACCGAATTTGCAACACCAATTGTTAGCTCTTCTTTTGTTATCTCAAAATCATCACCAAACAACCCAAAAAACACACCAGCTACAACACCTGCTCCTATTACACATAATAACAAGAAAACAAGTATAAATATTCTCAATGCCATCATTAACTTTGGATGTCTAGCTGAGAATTTTCCATCTCTATTTTTAGAATTTTTCCCTTTTCCTCTTGTATTTCCTCTACTATTACCTTTTTGTGTAGAAACCCTTTTAGTTGGTCTTGTATCATCTCTTCTGCTATTCTTATTATTTCTATTGTTTTTATTATTAGGTCTTCTCTTCCTTTTTGCATTATTCATATTATATTTTCTGGTCCTATCATAATCACTATTTTTTCTATTATTATTACTTGGCATATTTTTACCTCCTTAATTGGCATTTCCATTATATTATATTTTCCAAAAAAAGAAAAGTCTTTAGCTAAAATTTTTCTGGAACGTTGGGTACGGTCCAAATCGTTCCATTTTGGAACGAAAAGGGACAGACCTTGGGGACGTGTCAAATTGGACATTTTTTGTTCAAAAGGGACAGGTCTTTATATCGTTGTGTTTTGTGCTATTAATTCTTTGATTTTTATATTATCTCCTTTTAGTTTTCTTAAAGTTTCTTCAATCGGTTGATTTTTATATTGTATTGCTTCATACAAATCTTTTGTATAAAATTTATCAGAATTAACCTGTTCTTCCCAATCTATTTCATAATCATTTATATTTAACCCATTAAATCTTTTATCTTTTATTTTTACATTTCCTTTAAAATTAATAATTGTTGACTCACTATTTATTTTATATCTATTTATTAATTCAGTAGGAAAATCTAAATTTAAAATGATATTTGTTTTTGAAAGCACTTTTCTTTTATTATTTCCTACACTTATTAAAATTCCGTATTTTTCTGATATCTTTTCTTCTATATTTTTGAAACTGTTTATATGGTTTGTAACTATTTTTACATTTTTATATTTCTTGACTAATTCTACTATGGCATAAAGAGCTAAATCTGATATATCATTCACTAAGATTCCCAATTTTATATCCTCTTTTTTTATTTTTAATTTTTTTATCACATATTCTAAAACATCAAAAATTAGTACTTGAAATAACCATTTTCCATCTACTATTTCATAATTATATGAATATAAGTAATTTACATATGATGTTTGTTCTTTTATTTTTTTACTCAATACTATTTTTTTGCTATTAGTCTTGGATAAGATTGTTTTTGTTTTTATTGCTAATTTATATGATGTCTTTTCATCAATATTTGTCTTGGTTATTGGCAAAATGATATGATTGTTGTCTAATTTTACTATGCTAAAAAATTCGGCTATCTTGCTAGGCTTGTCTGTTTCACAAATATAATACATAAAAAATCACCTCTATACTTTTACTTCAAGTATATTAAGGTGATTTGAATTATATGACTGATTTAATAATTATATCTCTTTTTAAAAGTTGATCTTTTACTATGCCTATACCTATGAAAATATTATTACTATATATCCTATATAATCCTGGTTCGTTTTCTACTGTTAGTTTTACACCATTTAAGAATAACTGTAATTTTCTTTTATTTAATTCTATATTTTCTAAATTATTAAACAAATCTTCTATTCCAATTATTTTTTCTTCTATTTTATTTTTATCTGATTCATTTATAGAAATCAAGTCATCTATTGATATTGATTGCTCTAGCTTAAAATCTCCAACTTCTGTTCTTTCTAATTCTTTCATATATCCAACTGTTCCAAGAGCTTTTGCTATATCTTCACATAAACTTCTTATATATGTTCCTTTTGAACATTTTACTTCAAATTGTATTTCCTTTCTACTTTTGTCTATTTTTAACAAATTTATTTCATATATTGTTATCTTTCTTGGCTCTATTTTCACTTCTTGGTTATTTCTTGCATATTCATATAATTTTTTTCCTTTTACTTTTATTGCAGAATATATTGGAGGTATTTGCTCTTGTTCTCCTATAAACTTTTTTAAAACCTCTTCTATATCTGATTGTTCTAATATTTGTTCGTTTACATTTTGCTCTTCTATTATTTCTCCTTCTCCATCTCCTGTTGATGTCTTTTTTCCTAATTTTAATGTCACTTTGTATTTTTTGTCATGGTTTATTAAGTATTTGGAACATAGTGTCCCTTTTCCTATTAATAATGGCAATACTCCTGTAGCTAAAGGGTCTAGGGTTCCTGTGTGCCCTACTTTTTCTTGTGTTAGTTTTTTTACTTTTGCTACTATGTCATGTGATGTCCAACCTTTTGGTTTGTAAATGATAATTATTCCGTTCATTTTTTATTCCTTCCTTATCTTTTCTTTTTAATATATTTTTCGCTTTTGATTATAACAGAAAAAATATGGTATGTTTATTTTCATACCATATTATACAGAATTTTTTCAAATTTTACAATTCTTCATATAAATCTTTAATTTTCACATTTTATTTGTATTGTTGTATTTTTCATTATTGCTAGGAATATTCACCTTACACTCTCAATATTTTAAACTATCATCTTATTTCTCCTACCTTTTCTTTCCCGTAAAAAACTTTTCCATCTTTTATTATTATTATATCTACTTCTCCTCTGTTAATACCTGAAATTTCTTGTACTATATGTTCTTCCAAAATAGATAATTCATCCTCATTCTTTATATATTCACTTACATCGATAGCTATGTCATCCAATATAATATACGCTTGAGAAAAAGTGGTAAAAACTGATAATTCTATATCTCTCAATGCTATATCATAGTTATAATCAGTAACCTCATATCTATCTTTTTCATTATTTTCTTCATTCTGTATATTATTTATAGTTATTGTTTTATAATATTGTTTTCCATCTATTTCTACTGAAAAAGTATAATCACCGTTTTCTGTTGCCACATATGAAATCTCTTTTTTGCCATCTGGATTTGTAACATTAGCATTAAGTAATTCTTCTGTTTCTTTATTATACTCTCCAATTAAATTATAATTAATTTCCCAAACACATTCTACTAAAAAACTCGGAAACTCTTCCTTCCCCACTATCTCCTCATAAAATAAGTTCTCTATCTCTTCTTCTGTCATTTCTTCAATTCCTGGATAATCACGCATAACATTTTTAAGAACTTCTTGGAAATTCTTAAAATCAGTATTATTCATCAAATTATATAATTTAACACATAATTCTTTTTTCTCTTCATCTACCATCTTATTTACTCTATCTAATAACATATTTTTATATTCTTCTTCTGTAACTTTATTAAAGCTCCACTCTTCTCCATTAATACTATCAACAGTTAACTCAACTGCAATGATTTTATCACTATTTTGTATTTTGATTTCCTGCTTACTTATATTTATTTCTACTCCATCACCTTTTTCTAATTCTATTTTCCATAATTCTTTAGACTCTCCATTTTCATTTATGTAATTTAATGTATAAAAATTATCTTTTTCTTCTATTTTATAAATATCCGTATCTGTTCCATTACCTCTATCTAATGTTTGTCCTGTTAATTTTTCAACATTGACTATTCCGTCAGCATTTATAACTTCTTTGTCTGTCAATAAAAACTCCCAAAAACTTGTTGCTGTTATTGCTGAATAATTTGTTTCTTCTCCTTGTATCTTGATAATTTCTGTACTTGCTATTTTTGTTGATTCTTTTCTCCCTTCATTACTAGATGATTTTATCTCTAGTTGATATTCATTCCATAAAAGCCCTATAGCTTCTTTTACTGTTGCATCTGCTTGGTCATTTTTCGCCTCTGTTGCTTTTGTTAATATCCCATTGTCTCCAGCTAGTGTTGCTATTGTTACTCCTACTATGAAAACCATAAATTCTTAGAAATAAAAAAATACAATTA
>CAKNJL010000044.1 GCA_930982035.1 uncultured Clostridium sp. | reverse complement strand
CAATGTTGTCAAAATCTCCGTCCCCATTGACACCAAATCTCCGTCCCCATTGACAACCGTCCCCATTGACAACCGTCCCCATTGACAACCCGTCCAAAAAATAATTTAGAAATTTTCACAAATTCTACAAATTTAGCAAAAAAATGGTGTATAATATAAAAGGAAAATCTAAAAACAAAATAAATATAGTGAGATATAAAAACGAAAGGATTGAAAAAAGAAATGGCGGAATTTAAATCAGGATTTGTAACATTAGTTGGAAGAACAAATGTAGGAAAATCAACATTATTAAATTTATTGGTAGGTGAAAAAGTGGCAGTTATTGCAAATAAAGTTCAAACAACAAGAACAGCAATTAAAGGGATTGTAAATAGACATAATTCACAAATAATATTTACAGATACACCAGGAATTCATAAACCAAAACATAAATTAAATGAGACGATGAATGAAACATCATTTGCAAGCATCCCAGATGCTGATATAATTTTATTTGTAATTGAAGCGACAAGTGACGATATAGGAAAAGGCGATAGTATGATTTTGCAAAAAATTAAAGATAGTAAAAGAAAAACAATTTTAATCATAAATAAAATAGATTTAGTAAAAAGAGAAAAATTATTAAAATTGATAGATATATATAGAAAAGAATATGAATTTGAAGCAGTAATACCTATATCAGCTACAAATGCAAAATATAGAGAAATAATATTAGATGAAATAGAGAAGAACTTAAAAGAAGGTCCAGCATATTATGATATAGAGGAATATACAGATCAAACGATGAGGCAATTAGCAGAAGAAATAATTAGAGAAAAAGCATTAAAACTATTACAAGATGAAGTGCCACATGGTATTTATGTTGAAGTGGAAAAAATGAAATTGAGAAAGAATAAAAACAATGAAGAAATATATGATATAGAAGCAACAATATATTGCTTAAGGGAATCACATAAAGGGATAATAATTGGAAAAAATGGCGAAATGCTAAAAAGGATAGGAAGAAGTGCTAGGATTGATATGGAAGAAAATTTTGGTATAAAAGTTAATTTAAAAACATGGGTTAAAGTAAAAGAAGATTGGATAGATAATCAATCAATAGTAAATAAATTTAAATTACAATAATATTATTGAATAATAAAATAAAAAAATGCAAAAGATAATATTAAATCTTTATTCAAAATTTACCAAAAGGAATATTCAAAGGAAAGTATAATTTTTATAGAATTATGGATAAAATGCGGAAAAAGCTTTATATGATTATAGAAAATTGTGTTCTAAAATTAAGATAATTACATGAATTATTTTGAATGAAGAAAACTAAAAATGGAGATGATAGCTTATGATAAAGAAAATAGCATGGGAGGCATTCAAAAACACAGGGGATATTAATACTTATTTAGAATTAAAGCAAATAGAAAATATAGAAGATAAAATAGAAAAAAATGATATAAAAGTTGAAGAAGAAAATATAATTGGTAAAGAAAATTTTATAAACAAAGAAAATTATGAATAATTTTATTGAAAAAGTAGAATTTAGACATAAAATGTAGTAATATAAAAAAGATTACGGATTTAAGTTTAGTAAATAGAATTAGTAGAGACAAATGTAATGATAGAGGTAATATAAAAATGGCAACAATTAAAGTGAAAGGAATAGTATTAGCAGAAAACAATATGGGGGATTATGATAAAATGCTTACAATACTAACCCCAAATTTTGGTAAAATATCATGCTCAGCTAAAGGGGCAAGAAGACCTAAAAGTGCTCTTTTAGCTGGTACACAATTGTTTTGCTTTTGTGAATATTTAATGTATCAGGGGACAAGTACATATCATATAAATTCTTGTGAAACAATAGAGATGTTTTACAAAATACGAACAGATTTAGATAAACTAAAATATGCAATACACTTAAATAAAATAGTACAAGATGTAACTGATGAAAATCAAAATTGTTATAATATATTGCAATTATACTTGAACGCTTTATATACCATATCAGAAACAGAAAAAGATAAAGATTTGGTTGTGAGTATATTTAAATTAAGGTTATTGACATTATTAGGGTTTACTCCTAGAGTTATGCAATGTGTTAATTGTAAAGAAAAAGAGAATTTAAATCATTTTAGTATAAAAGATAATGGTTTTAAATGTGAACCTTGTAGCAGGCAAGATAAATCGTGTATATTTATGTCAGAAAGCACGATGAATGCGATAAAATATACAATATCAGCTCCAGCTAAAAAGCTTTTTTCTTTTAATCTAAAAAATGAAGCTTTAGAAGAATTTAAGCTGATTACAAGAATATACTTTAATGAAAAAATGGAAAAAGAATATAAATTAGAAGAACTATTTTAAAAGTTAATTGCAATCTATAGTAAAAAATTCTTCGATTTGTAATAAAATGGAAAAAAGGACTATTATAATATAAAATCATTACACAATTTTGTATAAGCTAAATTTTCAAAGAAATTCTAAAAGAACAAAATGTGTTCTTGCACTCAGACCCTCTCGTACCTATCGCCCATGTTGTTCTTTAAGAATTTCTAATTCAAATTTAGATACGCAAAATCGTTTCATTTATTTATATTATAATAGTCCTTTTTTTCATTTTATTACGAATCGAAGAAAAAATTCTGGAAAAAGGTTGAAAAAAACTAAGATAACATATATAATGATATTATAACTAGAAAATAAAGCAGGAAAAAGAAGGGAGCGATTTTTATGAAAATAAAAATAACAGGAAAGGAACTAAAGATAACAGAGGCTATAAATGATTATGTAGAGAAAAAGTTAGACAGAATTGATAAATATTTTGAAGATGCACAAGCAGATGTTACTTTAAGAACAGAGAAAAATGAACAAATAGCAGAAATATGTGTAATTGCAGGAGGAGAAAAATACAGAGCAGTAACAGAAGATAAAGATATGTATGCTTCAATTGATAAAGATATAGATATATTAGAAGGACAAATCAGAAAATCAAAAACTAAAAAAGAGAAAATGTTAAGAGAAGGTAGCATAAAAACTATGGAACTTTCAGGAGAAGGTACACCAGAATTAACAAATGAAATTATAAAAACATCATATTATGAAATTAAGCCAATGTTACCAGAAGATGCAGTTTTAAAATTACAAGAAAAACCAACACATAACTTTTTAACATTTATCAATGTAGAAACAGGAAAAGTAAATGTAATACACAAATTAAAAGATGGTAAAAATTATGGTTTAGTAGAACCAGAAGCGTAAAAAGATATCTAGTAAGAACTGATAGAAGAATAAGACATAGATATTGCGTACAATCAAAAGTATAGAAAGAAGATATCTAATACTTATAAATGATAATAAGGTAAGAAAATATAAAAAGGCAGGAAATCAAATCCTGCCTTTATGTATTTTATAAATAAAATATATAAAAACAAAATTTAACTTTCTGCCATAAGCTAACACAATAATGTGCTATTTAAGGTGTAAAACAACTATTTCATTTGTTGTTCAGCTTGTTGTATCATTTTTCTAACCATGTTACCACCTATTTTACCAGCATCTTTAGCTGAGATATCACCATTGTATCCATCTTTTAAATTAACACCAACTTCGCTAGCTACTTCATATTTGAATTTATCTAAAGCGCTCATTGCTTCTGGAACTAATTTTTTATTACTGTTGTTTGCCATTGTTTATTCACCTCCAGTATATATACTTTTTAAGAAAAAACGATTGCTTTTTCTAATAATATCATTTGCAATAAAAAGAAAAATAAACAGGAAATTTTTACAAATAAAAAATTTTTCAAAAAAATATCTATTGACATATAAAAACAAAAACATATATAATAAGATGATGTATTACTGAGAGTGATAAAACAAAGGAGGAAAATATGTATAAATTAGTAGTAGTAGATTTAGACGGTACAATATTAAACAGTTATGGAGAAATAAGTGAAACTACAAAAAAAAGTGTAAAAAAATGTCTAGAGAAAGGAACAAAAATTGTTATAGCATCAGGTAGACCTATAGATTCAATAAAAACAATAGCAAATGAATTAGGATTAGAAGAATATTTTATAGCAGGAAATGGAGCATTAATATATGATTTAAAAAAAGATGGAATAATATATGAAAACTACATGAAAAAAGAAAAAGTGTTAGAAATAATAAAAATATGTGAAGATAACAGTATAGCATATAATGTATATACAGATAAAACAATTCTGACAACAAATTTAAAATTTAATGTATTATATTATTATAAAGAAAATTTAAAAAAAGAAGAAAATAAAAAAACTAATGTTAGTATTGTCGAAAACATGTACAATTATGTAAAAAATCTAAATGAAGAAAAATTTTTAAAAATAACTATTTGTGACGAAAGTGCTACTATATTTAATTCTATAGTTAGAACTTTAAAAGAAATAAATGATGTAGAAATTTTAGAAGTTTCACATATGTCTAGAAAGATAATAAAACAGGGAACAGAAGAAATACCTATAGAATATTATTATACTGAAATATCAGCAAAAAATGTAGATAAATGGGATGCAGTTGAATATTTGGCAAGAAAGTTAGATATAAAAAATGAAGAAATCATCGCTATAGGAGATAATATAAATGATAAAAAGATGATAGAAAATGCAGGCTTAGGAGTGGCAATGGAAGGGAGTGCACCAGATGTAATAAATGTAGCTAGTATTGTTACAGCTAGTAATGATAATAATGGAGTAGCTAAAATATTAGAAAAATACATTTGATGGAACGTTAGGGACGGGCTAAATCGTTCCATTTCGGAACGATTTGGCCCGTCCCTAACGTTCCATCAAAAATGTTACAAAAATATTACAGGAATATTAATTTTAAATTACAGCGTTGCATTTTGTTGATTTTGAAATATAAATGAGTTAAAATAAAATAGATAATAATTTGTAAAAAAATATACAAAAATAAAGATAAAGGGAGGAATTTGTAATGGCAACAAATCCAATGCAAAGAAAAGCAAGAGTTTCATTCTTATTAGGAATGTTAGTAATGTTAATAATAACAGGAGCAGTAATAGCATTTTTGATATTTCAATTAACAAATATGAAAAAGGCAGAGAAAGAATTACAAGAATCATATATAAAAGTGTATGTATTAAATAAAAATGTAAATTCTGGAGATGAAATAACTAGATCTGATTTAGATGAAATGGATGTTGTAAAAACAAATGCACCAACAGACTATTTAACACCTTCAGGATTAGGAACAACAAATATAGCAAAAATCTCAATGACCAAGGGAACAGTTGTATCAAAAGAAATGATATATGTAGATGAGACAACAGTAGGAAATGATGTTAGAAAACAAGAATATAACATGTTTATTTTACCAACAGATTTACAAACAGGAGATTATGTTGATATTAGATTACAAATGCCAAGTGGGACAGATTACATAGTTGTTTCTAAAAAGAAAGTAGAGATCCCAATGATTTCTGGAATTGATTCAACAGATACAATATCAATAGAATTAAGCGAAGATGAAATAAATATGCTAAGTAATGCAATAGTTGACGCATTTAAGGTTAACGGTGCAAAACTTTATGTAAATAAATACACAGAACCAGGATTACAAGAAGCATCAACACCAACTTATCCAGTAAGTCAAGAAGTATTACAATTGATAAATGGTAACCCAAATATTGTTGAAGAAGCAAGAAATGCTTTATGGAATAGATATAATGCAACAGATTCAAGCGGAACACAAACACAAGCAGAACAAAGAAATAATGTAATCAATCCAGCAGTAGGAAACGAAGATGCACAAGATAACTTTGAAGAAAGTATGGAAGAAAGTATCACAAATTCTATAACAACAAGACAAGAATACTTAGAAGGATTAGGAACAACAACAACTTCAAGTTCATCATCAAGTAATTCAACATCATCAAACACAACATCAAAATAAAGAAAGGGAGTAAATATGAAAAAAGTAGGATTTATAGGGATGTATGACAAGACAGATTTAATACTAAATATTGCTAAAATTTTAACAACAATGAAGAAAAAAGTAATTGTAGTAGATTCAACATTAACACAAAAAGCAAAATATGTTGTACCAGTTATAAATCCTACGGTTACATATATAACTGATTTTGAAGATATAGATGTAGCAATAGGATTTAAGAACGAAAAAGAAATAAAAGACTATTTGGGATTACCAGAAAAAGAAAAATTACCATATGACATAATGTTGATAGATGTGGATAATGCTGAATCAATAGACGTTTTTGAATTAGGAAGTGCTACAAAAAATTACTTTGTTACTGCATTTGATTTATATTCATTAAAAAGAGGTTTAGAAATATTAAGCGGATTAAAAAAACCAATGGAATTAACAAAAATATTATATGCTAAAGAAATATTAAAAGAAGAAGATGACTATCTAAACTTTTTATCATTAGGATATAAAGTAATGTGGAGTGAATATAAAATATATTTCCCAATAGAAAATGGAGATTGGTCAGTTTTGGCTGAAAATCAAAGAGTTGCAAAAATAAAATTTAAAAAGTTGAGTGCACAGTATAAAGATAACCTGACTTATATAGCTAGTGAAATTTTGAATGATGTAAGTGAAAACCAAATAAGAAGGGCTGTTAAAATCATAGAAAGAGGAGTATAGAAAATGTCAATTGTAACATTTTATAATAGTAGTGTAGAACAAACAGGAAAGACTATGTCAATAGCAGCAATTGCTACATACATGGCGATAGAACACAATAAAAGAATACTAGTAGTATCAACTACAAATAGAGAAGACCCTCTAAAAACATGCTTTTGGCAAGAAAAGAAAAAGAGGAAGAATCTTGGAATTTTTGGACCGAATGCATCTGTAGAAGTAGAAAATGGGGTGGAAGGATTAGCAAGAATGATAAGAAGTAACAAAATAACCCCAGATATCATTACAAATTATACAAAAGTTATTTTTAAAGATAGGTTTGAAGTACTACTAGGGTGTGAAGAACCACCATCAGATGGAACGCAAATAGAGCCATTATATCCAAATATTATAAATTCAGCAAATCAATATTATGATTTAGTATTTGTAGATTTAGATGAAAATGTTGATGAAGAAACAAGAAAGACTATAATACATGACTCAGACATAGTTGTTATAAATATGTCACAAAGATTAAGAAGCATAAACAAATTTAATGAATTGAAACAAAAAAATCAATTACTTAAATCTAAAAAAGTGCTTATATTAATAGGAAGATATGACAAATTTTCAAAATATAATTCAAAAAATATATCAAGATATTTAGGAGAAAAGAATCAAGTATTAACAATACCATATAATACATTATTTTTTGAAGCAACAGAAGAAGCAGGAGTTCCAGATTTGTTTTTAAAATTTAGAAAAAGTATAGACTCTGAAGATAGAAATGCATTTTTTATACAAGAAGTAAAAAGAGCTTCTGAAAACATAATATATAGACTACAAGATTTACAGATGAAAATTTAAGAGAAAGGAGAGACCTGATAATGACAATAACAAATATACTACTAATGTTACTTGTTATAGCACTTGCTATATTTGTAGTTTATCGTACTGTAAATAAGAAAAAAACAGCAGAAGTAGACAATGTACTTAATGTAGATGATAAAACATATACACTAGATGTAATGAAAGCTTTT
Organism: uncultured Clostridium sp.; assembly: GCA_930982035.1. Classification (GTDB taxonomy): domain Bacteria; phylum Bacillota; class Clostridia; order TANB77; family CAG-508; genus CAG-269. The sequence goes on along the minus strand of CAKNJL010000044.1, from coordinate 10,725 downwards.
ATCAAAAAAAGATTAGATGAAATAACAAAAGTCAATTTATATGATATAGGTCTTTCAGAAGAAGAATTAAAAAGAAGAAAAAATAAAAAGTATGAATTGAAAAAAGCTTTAAAAGGTTGTACATATGGTGATGTTAATGATAAAAAATATGTTAAGGAATTGATATATGATTTATTATCACAAGAGTATGGCGTAGATGAAACAAACATATCTAAGGCAATACCTTTTGATATACCATCACTATTAACAGCACAAGATAAATTTGATATTTTAATATATACATATAAAAAAGAATTTGGATATGAAGCATTATCAGAAATGATAAAAAAATATAACTTAGATGTATTAAAATATGTTGAAGGTGAAGCAAAACCATCATATGTTATTACTGAGCAAGAAATTAATGACATATATGAAAAAGAGAATATCACATTATCATTTGCAGATAAATTATCTGTAGTAGTTCAAAGAATATATCAATACTATAAAGGATATAGTTCAATCGATGAAATAAGAGATATGAATATAGATGGTGTATCTGGTGGTGTATCAGGATTACCAGAAAGTTTTTTGAGCCAAGTTGCCCAGACAGATGGAGACTATCTAAGTCAAATAGCAGAACATAAAGTTCCAAGAGCATGTGATAGTATATGGATAATGTTTAGAGGTAAATCTATACGTTTAGCATTCCTATCATTTGGAACAGAAGCAGAATTAAAAAGAGTATGTCAAAATATTTACAAATATAATAACCCAGGACAATTATCAGACACAAATGGTTATAAAATCAATGAAATGAAAGACGGTTCACGTGTTGTTGTTGTAAGACCATCAATGTCAGAAACATGGGCATTTTTCGTAAGAAAATTCGACGTTAAGAGAGCAGCCCTAGAACAAATAGTGCATGGACCAGGAAAAGAAAATGCAATAGATTTACTAAAATACTTAGTAAAAGGAGCCAGAATTATCTCACTAACAGGAGAGCAAGGTTGCCGGAAAAACAACAATGCTTATGGCTATGATTGAAAATATATACGAAACAATGAACCTTCGTATTACAGAAACTGCATTCGAGTTACACTTAAGAAAAATTTATCCAACAAGAAACATTTTATCAATGAGGGAAACAGAAACAATATCTGGACAAGACTGTTTGGACGTTCAGAAAAAGACTGACGGTTCTGTTAACATCATAGGTGAGGTTGCAACAGACCCAGTTGCATCTTGGATGATTCAATCTGCACAGGTTGCATCAAAATTCACATTATTTACTCACCACGCTAAAACATTCCCAGATTTAGTAACAGCATTAAGAAACTCAATGTTAAGAGCAGGTGTGTTCAAGGATGAAAAAACAGCAGAAGAACAAGTTGTTCAAGTATTAAACTTTGATATTCACTTAGTAAAAGACTTTAGAGGAAGAAGATATATAGAAAGAGTAACAGAATGTATACCAGTAGAGCAAAAAAATGAATATACATTTGATCACAGAAATGAAAAAACATTAGAAGGAAAATTTGACAAGTTTTTTGACAATGCAACACATTATTTTACAAAAACAACAGACAAGAAATTATACATCTATAGAAATATATTAGAAAATGTAGATGGAGAATATGTAATGACAAACCCAATTACAGACCAAAATATCAGAGAAATGAGAAATAATATGGACGAATCAGATATCGAGGGATTTGATAATTTTATCGAAAGAAATTGGGGAGCTAGTAAAAGAGCAGTAGCAGAAAGAAGTAGAGTAACAACAACAGAAGAAAGAAGAGGAAGACCAAGAAAATCAGAAATATAGAAAAAAGGAGGTGCTATTTTAAGTGTCTAATCAAATTATATATATCATAATGGGTGGTTCTGTAGGTATATTAGTATTGATTATTTTTGCATATTATATCTTATCTAAAAAAATGCAAAAGTCTGAATATCAACAAATAAGAAAACTACAACAAGGAACCCAAGAAAAGAGCTTTTCAACAGAAGTATTATATCAAAAATTATATATTACATATTCAAGAATACCATTTTTGAAAAGATATATATTAAAACTTAGAAGAAGATTGGAAATCATTAATATAGATGATGAATATAATACAAGAAAAGACTCTGCAAAAATATTAACAAGGGCACTTGCAATAGTAATCCCAACAGCAGTAATTACAATAATGATAACACTTAGTAATTATTTACTTATGGTTACATTATTACTATTTGAATTATTTATGATAGATACATTAATAGATGGGTCAATAGATAAAAAAGATACAAACTTATTAAAAGAGCAATTAGACTTTTTCTCAGAAATAAGACATGCATATCATGAATATAACATGGTAGAAGAAGCAATATATCAGGTTTCACAAGATGATGAAATGGATATATCAAGACAAGGTGAAAAGATTTATGAGATATTAATATCAGATGACCCTGAGATGGAACTAGAAAAATATTACGATATAGCACCAAATGTATTTTTAAAAGAATTTGCAGGTATATCATATCTAACAAAAGAATTTGGTGATAGAAAAGTAAATGGAGCATCATTGTATTTGAAAAACATAAATAATATAACAAAAGAAATGCAATTAGAAATATTAAAAAGGGATAAATTAAATTATGTATTTCAAAGTTTATCTTTTATATCAATAGCACCAATACTATTATTAGAACCACTAAAAAGTTGGTCAGTAAGCAACTTTTCTTTTACAGAAAGTTGGTATAATGGTAAACCTGGAATGATAGTACAAATATTGATTTTGATACTAACATTTATATCTTATGTTTTAGTTAGAAGAATAAAAGATAATGGTTCAACAGGAATAAATACAAAAAATACAGAAAATCCATGGCAAGCAAAATTGTATAAAAAGAAACTTATCAAGAAAATTGTAGACTTATTTATTCCAAAAGATGGAACAAAAGAATATAGAAAAGTGCAACAGTTATTAAAAGATGCAGCATCACATTTAAAAATGGAATGGCTTTACATAAATAGAATAACACTTGCAGTTGCAACATGTATAATATCAATTATCGTATTTATATATTTACATCAACTGGCGATTGACTATGTCTATACAGAGCCAACGACTACATATGACATAATACGGTGAAATGACAGAAAAAGATAGAGCAAATGCAATGGAAGTTACTAAACAGGATAATCAAGTTATAGACATGTTTAAAGGCCAGTTAGGTCTTGAAGAAAATGAGTTAAAAAAACAAATTGAAATAGTTCTTGGCAGAATAGACTTTTACGAAGAATTAGAAGACGAAGAAATAACACAAGCAGTAGATAGAATTTATGACAAAATTCAAATTGTAAATAGTGAATATATGAAATGGTTTGAAATATTACTATCATTTGTATTTGCTATCGTCGGATATATGGCACCAATATGGATGCTTATGTTCCAGGCAAAGATGAGACAAATAGAAATGGAAGATGAAGTAATGCAGTTCCAAACAATCATATTAATGCTTATGAAAATTGAAAGGGTAAATGTTGAGATGATTCTAGAATGGTTAGAAAGATATGCAAATATTTTCAAAGAACCAATAGGAAAATGTCTTAACAATTATGAAGCAGGAGCATGGGAAGCATTAGAAGTAATGAAAGATGAAATAAGTTATATGCCACTTGTTAGAATAGTAGAAAGTATGCAAGCTGCTGTTGAAAAAATACCAATCAAAGATGCATTTGATGAGTTAGAGTCAGAAAGAGATTATTACCAAGAAAAAAGAAAAGAATCAAATGATAGATTAATAAAAAGAAAAGGTATGATAGGAAAAGCAATAGGATTTGCACCAATGGTATGTATGTTTGTAGGATATTTAATTATACCATTAGTATTTATAGGATTAACGAGTATGTCAAGTTCATTTGCTACAATGTCAGCTCAAACAACTTAATATAAATTTATATTGCTTATACTGTGTTAAAAATATTATTACTTTTATAAGGTAAACTTATAAGTAAGGAGGAAATCAAATGGAAAATGCATCAAAAGCACTGCTTATGGCAGCTGGAGTATTAATTGCATTAGTTATAGTTGGTGCATTTATGTTGATGATGAGTAGTTTGACAGATTATCAAGAGAAATCATATCAGTCAAAGGCAGATGCACAGACAACTGAATTTAATAATCAATATACAGGTTATATTAGAGATGATATCAGAGGAAGTGATATGTTTTCTCTTATGAATAAAGTTTTGGATTACAATAATAGAAAAAATGATGATGGATATACAGAAATGTTAATAGACATTGATATGAAAGGACATGCTAAAGATTTATTATATGATAAAGAAAGAGAAAATCAATTAGTAAATCGAAATGTATATGATCAAAAAACTATTGGAAAAATCAGAAATGGAGTTGAAGAAATAGAAAAAACATATCAACAAAAATATGCAAGCCAGCTTGTTACTGAAATTTCTAATATAGAGAGCTTATTAACTGATAGGGATGGTGAGCAAAAATTTGTAGATCAAAAAATACTGCCAATAAACGATAAAAAAGAATTAAGTAGTGTATATCACAAGACTTTACCAGAAATTTATGAAGATGCTTTAGTATATTATGAATATGTACAGTTTAAAAGAGCAGTCTTTGATTGTATCGATTCAGAATATGATGCAAATACAGGAAGAATAATAAGTATGAATTTTGAATGTACAGGAATGGGAGTTTAATATGGAGAATGCGTCAAAAGCATTATTAATGGCAGCAGGAGTTCTAATGGGACTTATGATAATGTCACTAGCAGTATATTTATTTGCAAGCTTTGGTGGAACTTCTGGCCAGATACATGAAAATATAGAAGAAAACCAGTTATCTCAATTTAATAGTCAATTCACTTCTTATGTAGGAAAAGATAATGTTACAATACATGATGTGATTTCAATGGCAAATTTAGCAACACAAAATAATCAGAATTATGAGTTTGCTAGACGTTCTACTGGAGAGGTAACAGGAAATGATAATTATATTCAAGTACTATTAAATGGAACTAGAATAGAATATGGCTTTGGAGATGATTTAGTCAATGTTGTAGAAAAAGAATATAATAAATTAATCTCTGAAGATGTAAGTGAAATAGTTCAAGGAAATGATGAATTAAAAAAATATAATGTGCAAGTTGAAATTAGTGAAGTTACTAGAAGGGTATTTCGTGTTACATGTACAGAAATTAAATAGAAATGTAAGTAAAAAGACTATTTAGAGTCATATAGAAATCTATTTTATAGTAGATATAAAAATTATGTTAAAGGTGAAAAATGAAAAAGATAATAATATTTTTTGTAATTATTTTAATTATTGTTGCAGGTGTATCATATATATATTTAAATTATAAAGCAACAGTTAACCAGGCAAAAACTGCAAATGTAGATTATGAGGCATATAAGGATAAAGAAATATTTGGAACAGATTTGGCAACACTAATTAATAAAGTTACAGATTCTAATATAAAAAATGAAGTTGAAAAAGATGATAAAGGTTTATATATTGACAATGGCGAAGATTCTATTAGAATAGATATAAAATTTACAGATGATGATACAGTACATTCTATGGAAGAAATCTATGATAGTGGAACAACTACTTTTATGCAATATTATAATCAAATTAGATTTAAATGTTCAAATATAGAATACCACGAAAAAACAGGAAAAGTAAGCTATATGTATTTTGAACAAATATCAACTAATTAAGTTATTAAAGTTACTAAATAGAAATTTAGTAAAATATATATATACAAATGTTAAAAAAAGGGAGGAATTTATTATGGAGAATGCATCAAAAGCATTAATTATCGCAGGTGCTATATTACTTGCAATCTTACTTATCACACTAGGTATACTAGTTTATAACCAAGCAGCAGGTGTTATAAATAGTAATGCTATGAGTGATGTTGAAATGCAACAATTTAATCAAAAGTTTACACAATATGAAGGAGAACAAAGAGGTGTAACTATAAGATCTTTATTCCAAGCAGTTTTAGCTAATAATAGTTCGGCTGATTCTGAGGAAAGAAAAGTTAGTGTTACTGGAAGTTTTGATATTCCGACAAGTGCTACTGATATTTCTGAAGAGTTGAAAAAAGTTCAAACTGGTTCAACATATACTGTTTCTTGTACATATGGGGAAGATGGTTTAGTAGAAACAATAGATGTTACAGGAAATACAAATTAAAAATAAAAGATTTCAATTTTTGTAGAAAGGATGATATATTATGGAAAATGTAGCAGATGCGTTAAAAATGGCCGCAGGCGTATTAGTATTTGTTATGGCTTTAGGAATAGCTATATCATCCTTTTCTGAAGCTAAACAAACAGCAGATGTATTAATACAATACAATGACAGAGAATATTCAACACAATATGCCCAAGACACAGGAAATACAAATAGAATTGTAGGAGTAGAAACTATAATTCCAACAATATATAGAGCATATAAAGAAAAATATAAAATCGTATTTTATAATGAAGATGGAACACCTTTAAATTTATTTGAACAATATGATAACACAATAAATGATACGACAAATGGTGGATATGTTCCGGTTAATTATATAGACTTAGAGCAACAACTTCCATTTGCTACAGATAGATTAAAAGATAATTTTATAATGGTATTATTATATGGTAATGATGCAATATTAAAAGATTTAAATTATAGCGATGATACTGGCTATAATAAGAATGATTTCATAAATGAAATAAATGCAAATTCAAAACCGCCATTATTTAGATTTGACCGCTTGAATCCTTCAGGAATATATGATATAATAGAGGGAGAAACTTTTAGAGAAGAATTTGGTGTATATTATCAAGAAGATGTAAGAAACACATCTACAGATGCTGATAATAATAGTGGTACAGAAATAGATGGTGACTATGAAACAGAAGTACCAGAAGCAGATAAAAATAAAGCAAGAGTTATAACATACACTAAAGTAAATAATAATCCGTGATTTTTATTACAATATAATAATGTTATTATAAGGAGGATAATTATGGGAGATTCATTAATTACAATAATTGCAATTGTATTAGCAGCAATTTTAATGTTTGTATTTCCATTAATGTCAATGGCAGACAGAACAGATGATATGTCACAACTAACAGTTCAAACAGCAACAACAGAATTTGTAGATAATGTAAGGTCAACAGGAAAATTAACAATGGCAGATTATTCAGCTTTTGAACAAAAAGTGTATTCAACAGGAAATTCATACGAAATAGAAATGCAATTAGATTCTTTAGACGAAAATCCAGGAAAGAAGACAGCACAAGCAAGTAATACAAAAATAGGTGAAAATGTATATTATTCAATTTATACTTCACAAATATTTGATGCTTTACAAAATGATGGATATTTAGCAATGAAAGAAGGGGACATGTTTTCAACAAGTGTAAAAAATACTAATACAACATTAGCACAACAATTGAAAAACTTCTTTTATACAGTAGCTGGAAATGATACATATACAATTGCTGCAGAACATGGAGGATATGTAACAGCAAATGGAAGTAGCAATTAAAAGATAGTATATTATATGTAATAGCCTGTAATTAAAAGTTACAGGCTATTAAAAAATAAAATACAAAGGAAAGATGGATATATGAAAGTTCAATATTTAGCTGTTGTGTTTATAATAATAATGTTACCAATATCACTTGTATATTCAGAATATATTGGTGCACAACTACAGACTGTTTCTTTACAAATTTCATATGATACAAAATTAGATAATGCAACATATGATGCAATAAAAGCATTTCAAATAAACACAATGAATAATAGTACATCAGATATAGCTGATTCAAAAATTAGAGATGTAGAAGCATCAGCAAATGCATTTTTTAAATCTTTAGGAACATCATTTAATATGGTAGGTTATGATAGTGAAGCATTATCAAATTATGTACCAGCATTAGTATTTACATTATATGATGGTTTTTATATTTATTCACAATTCCAAAATGTTTTAAGCGAAACTGATGTTAAAGATGATTCAACATATGAAAATGGACAATCAATAACAGGATTAAAATCATATATAAGTTATAGCTGTAGATATAAAAAAGGAAGTATTGACGTTACAATAACATATTCATTAGATAATTATATAACAGTACAAGGATATGATCAAAAAGGAAATGGAATAAACATTGCAGGTTATTTATTAGATGATGTTAATTATGATGAGCCAAATAATACAGCAACTTATAGAGGTGTTAAAATTACAGAAGAAAATGCATTACATCAATATATGTTTACAGAAGGTGAAAATGATCCACCATCATATAAATATATAAAAATAAATGGTGTAAGATATTATAAATCTACAAATCCAAATGATACTATGGGATGGTTTACAATATCAAATAATCAAATACAAACACGGACAAGGACCTTTTAAAGAGTACTATGATGATGACGAAAAAAATGATATGGCAGTTAAATATTATAAAGAAGCAGCAGAATTTAAAAAAGCATTACAAGATGCAGGTATTACACAATTAACACCTAATAATGCAGAAAATGTAGAAGATGTTATAGATGAAAATGGTGAAGTAATATATAGTTTTATGAATGGACCAAATGCAGATAAAGCGATATTTGATTTTGGTGATGGTATAGAAGAACCACAATCTAACTTTAATGAACATAGATTAGCAGTAATTAGATATGTAATAGAAAGTAATCTAGCAACAGCTTTAGCAAACTATAATAATGGAGGATATCAATTTACTATGCCAAAATTATCAGAAGAAGATTGGGCAACAATAATGAATAATGTCTCATTAATAAGCTTTTTACAAGGTTTAAGTATTGGTGGAAAAGTATATAATGGGTATTCAGTAATAAACAATAATAAAAATGAAGAAGTAGTAACAGAAAACTCCATATATTTAATAGAAGATGTAAATAATCCAAATAGTTCATTCCATAGAATTACACATGATAAAAGTGAATTAGAAGGGCTTGTAAGTGGTAGTGGAGCTATAGGAGTATTTAATATAGACTTAGAAAGAAGATCATTAGAAAATGGAGCAGATAATTACCATTATTATTATCCATATAGACAGTTAGGATGTTATAGTTGTTATGTAACACAAACAACTTCATCAAGTGCATATAATGCAAATGCTTCAAATATAACAAACATATATGATTATATTGATTCATTAGGAGGTAATGTAGCAAAACTATATTATACAGCACTAGGAAGAGAACGATATAGTATGTATAAAGTATTTAGAGATCCAACACAACATATGCAACAATTTACTACCTCACCATGACGTCTCCATTTTGTCCAATTGGGGACGTTTCTATTTTGGACATTTTTAATTATTTTGAATATAAAAATTAAATAATGTTAATAATAATATAAACGAAAGTAGGAGAAATTATGTATAAAAATATTTTCAAAAGAACAATATTATTATTAACATTATTTATTTTATATATTTATATTTTAGTAATAAATCATATTCCAGACCAAATTACAATATTCGAAGGAGAAAATATATCATTAAAAACATTTTTTGGGATAACACTAGAGTCAGACGATGAAGTACTAAGTGTATCAGCAGATACAGGTAAAAAAACAATAAATAAAGTAGGAAGCGAAAAATTATCAGTAAACTTTTTTGACAAACTATTAATAAAAGATATAGAGGTTTCAGTATTACCAAAAACTACAGTAATTCCTGTAGGAAATATAGCAGGATTAAAATTATATACAAGTGGAGTATTAGTAGTAGGAATGTCAGAAATAGAAGGAGAAGATAGTAGAACATATAAGCCTTATGAAAATACAGGAATAGAAGAAGGAGATACAATAACAAAAATAAATGACAAAGAAGTAAACACAACAGATGAACTAATAGAAAAAATAAATATGTCAAAAGGAGAAAATGTGGAAATCCAGTATATCCATGATGAACAAACAAAAGAATGTAGCATAAAACCAGTAAAAACAAGTGAAGAAGAATACAAACTAGGATTATGGGTAAGAGACAGTGCAGCAGGAGTAGGAACAGTAAGTTATTATGAACCATCAACACATACATTTGGAGCATTAGGGCATGGAATAACAGATATAGACACAGGAGATTTATTAAATATTGCAAAAGGGGAATTTGTAACAGCAAAAATATTAGATATAAAAAAAGGAGAAGACGGAAATCCAGGGAAAATTCAAGGAACAGTAGAAAACCAAGAAACAATAGGGGAAATATCAAAAAATACTGAATTTGGAATATTTGGAAAAATAAAAGACATATCAAGCTTAAATATAGACACAAGTAAGGAAATGGAAGTAGCATTAAGAGATGAAATACAATTAGGAAAAGCAACAATTTTATGCAGTTTAGATAATCAAACTGTGGGAGAATATGAAATAGAAATAACAAAAATAAATAAAGAAAATAACTATAATAATAAAAGTATGGAAATAAAAGTAACTGATGAAAGATTAATAGAAAAAACAGGAGGAATAATACAAGGAATGAGTGGATCACCAATAATACAAAATGGAAAATTTGTAGGAGCAATTACACATGTTTTGGTAAATTCATCAACAGAAGGATATGCAATATTTGGAGATTTAATGTTAAAACAATCAAAAGAAGTGGAACGTTAGGGACGGACCTTGGAAAGAAGGGATTTCGGGGACGGTCGAAAAGGAGAATTTCGG
>CAKNJL010000043.1 GCA_930982035.1 uncultured Clostridium sp. | reverse complement strand
TCATAATTCTGTGGATAACATTCCGCAAATTTTCAAAAAATACCGAAACTTAAAAATCAAGTAAATTGAAAAATTTATTTTAATATGTTAATATATTAGAGAATACATTTTTGAAAATTCCTGTTCTGATTTAAGGACAGATTAAATAAATGGAAACTTATAGACTTATTTTAGAAAGCCAATTGGCAAGGAGGAAGAAAAATGAATAAAATTAGTTATTATTATAAAATTAAGATGAAATTGATACTTTATTTATAATAATGAGGAGGATTTAGGCATTTAAATTATACAAGGTCGTAAGTTTTACGACCTTGTATAATTTAAAATTCAATTTTAAGCTCATATATCTATAAAATGCCGTCAAAAAAACTTGCAATCAAATGCTGAAACTCTTCATAAAAACTTGTAAAATTGTTCTGAAAGTCCTCATAAAAACTTGCATAAATTAACAAAAAATTGTATAATATAATAAAGAAAAGATAATTACGAGGTGGTAAAAATGTTAGAAAGAAAAATTACCAAAGTATTAGAAGAATGGAAAAAGGAAGAAAAGAAACCATGCTTATTAATTAGAGGCGCAAGGCAGGTTGGAAAAACATTTATTATTGATGATTTCGCAAAGAAAAATTATGAAAATTATATTTATATAAATTTCGAATTAACTCCTGAATATAAAAATATTTTTGATGGAAATCTAGACATAAAAACATTAATAATGAAACTTGAAGTTACATTTCCAAATGTAAATATAGTACCAAATAAAACGATTTTATTTTTGGATGAAATACAATCTTGTCCAAATGCAAGAACAGCATTGAAAAGCTTTGCTTTAGATGGAAGAATTGATGTAATTTCATCTGGTTCATTATTAGGGTTATATTATAAAGAAGTAACATCATATCCAGTAGGTTATGAAAGAGCTATAGATTTATATCCATTAGATTTTGAAGAATTTTTATGGGGAATAGGCATTAAAAAGGAAACTATAAATTATGCAAAGGATTGCTTTGAAAATATCAGGCCAATGGATGAATATGTAATGAAACAACTAGCAGAACAATTTAAAATGTATATGCTAGTTGGAGGAATGCCTAATGTAGTAAACGAATATGTGAAGACAAGTAGTCTATCAAAAGTGTTGATTCTTCAAAAAGCTATTGTAGAAAATTATTTGTTAGATGTTGTAAAGTTTGCTGAAACTACCAGCAAACAAAAAATTATAAATACATTTAATAGCATACCAATACAATTATCAAAGAAGAACAAGAAATTTTTGTTTTCAGAAATAAAAGAAGATGAAGAAAATGTTGGGGAAAGAAAGTATGCATCATCAATAGAATGGTTAAAAGATGCAGGAATTATTAATTTTTGCTATAATTTATCAGAACCAGCATTGCCTTTAATATCAAATATACGATTAAATTGTTTTAAAATATATATGAGAGATATAGGATTATTAGTATCTATGCTAGACGAAGGTACACAAAAAGCAATTTTAGATGATGATTTGTATATTAATCAAGGAGCACTATTAGAAAATGTATGTGCTGAAGAAATAGCTACTAGACACAGTAAATTAATGTATTTTGAAAGAAAAAGTACTTTAGAAATTGATTTTGTATTAAATATAGATGGAAAAGTTACAGCAATTGAGGTTAAATCAGGAAAAAATAAACAAGCAAAATCTTTGAAATCAATTATACAAAATTATAAAACAGTGACAAGATATATGAAATTTGAAAATGATTGCAATATTTATAAAGATGAAGAGAATATAGAGCATTATCCATTATTTATGATTATGTTTATATAAAAATATTGCATATAATAATATATATTATAATATTCAAGGATTGCGGTGGAAGTCTTAGGACGACACCTAAGGGTAGTAGATACAATATTATCTACTACCCTTTGTCTAATTGCATGTATTTAATAAAAATAAATATTAGAAAAAACTCTTGACAGACACAAACAAATGTTTTAAAATATATCATACAGTAATATCATAAAAATTGTAATCGATGTACTAAAAAATGAGACAATAAATCATACAAATATGTTATTATAAGTAAATACTGCAAGGAAGTGATAGTTATGGAATTTGAAAAATCCAAGCTGATAGAATTAAAAGAAAAGTTTGATTCTATTATCAATACGGAAGAAAAAGACAATATAGAATTTTGGTATGCAAGAGATTTACAGATTCAATTGGGTTACAAAAGATGGGAAAATTTTATTGAAACAATAAAAAAAGCAATGCAATCTTGTGAAAATGCTGGTATATCTGTAGAAAATCATTTTCGTGAGGTCACGAAAATGATAAATTTAGCAAAAGGTGCAAAGAGACCAATACAAGACTATATGTTAACGAGATATGCTTGTTATTTAATTGCTCAAAATGGAGATTCTAAAAAAGAAGAAATTGCATTTGCTCAAACATATTTCGCAGTACAAACTAGAAAACAAGAAATAATTGAAGATAGGATAAGACTAATGAATCGATTAGAAGCAAGAGAAAAACTAAAAGAATCTGAAAAGCAGTTATCTAAAAATATTTATGAGAGGGGAGTAGATGATTTAGGATTTGCAAGAATTCGTTCAAAAGGAGATTCGGCATTATTTGGTGGATTAAATACAATGCAAATGAAAGTAAAATATGGAGTAAAAGAAAATAGACCTCTTGCAGATTTTTTACCAACTCTAACGATTGCAGCAAAAAATTTAGCAACTGAAATGACGAATTACAATGTAACTGAAAAAGATATGTATGGTGAAGAAAGTATAACTGATGAGCATGTAGATAATAATTTAAGTGTAAGAAATATGTTAAATAAAAGAGGAATAAAACCAGAAAATTTAAAACCAGCAGAAGATTTAAAGAAATTAGAAAGAAGAGTTAAGTCAGAAAATAAGAAAATAGCTGATAGCAATAAATTGCCTGAAAATGGAAGAATTTAAATTGAAAAATTTATTTTAATATGTTAATATATTAAAGTAATACATTTTTTGAAAACTCCTGTTCTAATTTAAGAGCAGATTATATAAATAGCAACTTGTTAACTTATCCTAAAATAAATTATAAAAGGAAGAAATGATGATAAGTAAAAATAACGAAAATGAAAATATAAAAAATAAAAAGGAGAAATTAATGAAATTACTAGATTTAAATATAGGAATAAAATTGGATAACAATCAAAAAGTAATTGATTTAATAAAGAAAGAACAATATGATATTGTAGCACTTCAAGAATCTATGAGGAAAATAGAGGATACGGTGTTAGATAGGTATGATAGTAGCAATAGGATTAAAGAACAAACAAACTTGCAATATGATTTTTTTGGAGCTTTATGGTTTGCTGATCATCATGAAAAAAATAAAGTGATGAGAAGGGATTTTGGTGGATTAACAGAGCAAGGAAATGAATTACTAACGAATTATCCTATTATTCAAGTAGAAAATGTTTTCTATTACAAAAAATATGCAAACTTTTCCGATACAACGAATTTTAAAAAAGAAGACCATCCAAGAGCATTTATTGATGCGATAATAGATGTTAATGGTAAGAAATTACAAATAATTAATGTACATGGCATATGGAATGAAGAGAAAAAAGGAGATAAAAGAACACTTTTGCAAGCAGAAAGTATTTTATCCCATGTAAGATATGATATTCCTAGTATTATAGTAGGTGATTTCAATTTATTACCACATACAAAGAGTATAGAGTTAATTTCAGAAAAAATGATTAATTTAATAGAAAAATACAATATACAGTCTACAAGACCTTCATTTGATGATGGGTTAGATACAGGAAATGTAGTGTGCGATTATATTTTTATTAATAGTAAAGTCAAGGAGAAGAGTTTTAATGTGATAAAAAATACTGTATCGGATCATTTTCCTTTAGTGTTAGAGTTTGAGATTTAAAGAATAATGGTGGTTATTTATGATGATAGAAGATAATGAAATGTTAAATAAAATAGAAATTTTAAAGAATTGTTCTTATATAGAGCAAGATTTTAGAGGACATTCACATGCTATAAGATATATTGCTGGTGATAATGGAAACAAATATTTTATAAAAATTTTAAATGGAAATAGAAAAGAATCTTTGAATTGGATAAATGATATATATCAGAGTTTAAGTGTGCCAACAGCAGAGATTCAAGAAATAGGTTATTTAGAAAACGTTGATAAAACTTACATCATATTTGAATATTTAGAAGGCAATACTTTGCGTGAGTTAACTAAAAAAGCATCTGCTAAAGAACTAGAAGATATAGGAATAGAAATAGGAGCTTCCTTAGCTAAATTTCAACAGATAAAAGCAAATAAAGATGATGTAATTAATCTATATGAAGAAGAATTTGAAAAGTTAATAACAAATCTTTTGGCTATGGTTCGTTACTGCCAACAAAATGAACAGGAAGAATTAGGTAAAATAGACATAGAACGATTATGCAAAAATTTTCACAAGTTAAAGAAAATAATATATGAAACAACTCCTTTCTTTATACATGGAGATATTAATCTAAACAATGTAATTGTTAAAGAAAATAGGCCATATTTTGTTGATATAGAAGGAGGAAAATTTAGTTTTCAAGCCTTTGATTTTCGAGGTATTTGTTGGTGGACTTGGGAAGGGGAAAATAGAAAAGAGGAACAAGCTATATATAGGGGGGTTTTTAAAGGACTCTTTAATAAAAAAGTGCCAGATAAATTTCATCAAGAATTAGCTTGTACAGTTATCTATGAATTTTTACTTAAGGTAAATGAAGTTAATGAGACAAAAGACATGAAAAGATTAGAATATTTGTTTCAAAAATTTGGTGATATTTTTAATAGAACAGATTATTTTGAATCTTATCAATTTGATTGGGTATTATAACAGAAGACTAAAGACATCCAAAAGGTAAAATTAATATTAAAAAAATTTGAGGTCGCAATTTGCGACCTCAGAGCTATTATATCTCAATCCTAGGCTCATACTTCTCAAGCCACATATTTACCTGGCACAAATATGCCATAAGCTGAGGCCCGAGTCGTTGGCTGTCAGAAAAAAACACATATCGATTTTGTTAGAGGCTGTAAGGATTGCTTAAAAACGGTAATGTACGAAAATTTGAAAATAAAAAAAACATATAATAAATATATCATTTATTATAATGTATGATATAATAATGTTGCAAATCAAAATTGTTAACTTTTTATAATAATATAATAAAAAATTTAGTATTTGCAATTATCTATATAAGTAATTATAAAAAGTTAGATAAACAGTAATTTGATTGCTAAAGTAAATTCTGATTTATTTGTTATAAATTTAGAATTTACTTTTTTATTAAATAATTATAAAAAAATCTATAAAAATTATTGTAATTCAATAATTTTATTTATATAATTAGATAAAATTGAAATATTTTTGGAGGAGAAAATGAGTGAGTTTAATTGTAGAAACAGCAAAACTATTAATGATATAGAAGTAACATTATATGACATTGATTTAGAAAACGAAGATGTTATGAGTGATTTAAAAAATTGGCTACAACAAAAAATCAAAAGAATGAATATGCATAATACTGATTTTATAGATGCTTTCAACGTTCCTACAATTTCAGAAGAATATAAACAAAAAATCAAAGAGATTTATAGAAAAATTAGTAATCCGAAAGAAAATGAAATTAAATGGTTTGATGTAAGAAGGAGTAGGGTTACCGAGTTTATGGCACAAAAATTATTAGAAAAACAATATAATTGTTTATTTTATGAAAAAGCAGATAAAAAAATGCAAGCGCCTATAATAGATAGAGATAAGCATGTTGGTGGAATTGATGTTACAGGAATTAGAAATTATAGTGATGGATTTAAATTTGTAGTTTGCGAAGTAAAAGCATCTTCTTCTAAAGATATTCCTTGTTCTAGTGCAAAAGACTTATTAGATGATATAAACAAATCGTTCTATGATGAATCTGAAAGAACGACAAAAGAAGTAATGAATTATTTAAGCAGTTTAAGTAATGTATTAAAAGATGACAATGATCAAATAATATATAATATAGTGAAATTTTTGATGGAGATAATTGAAGAAAAAGGTAAAGAATCTTTAATAAATAATAAAGTAGTTTTTTTTCCTTTTCTTATTAGAAATAATGAAAAAGTTTGTAAAGAATACAGCTTAGATGATTTTTCTAATTTTAAAAATAAAGATTTTAAAAATACTGAAATGAAGGGTATTATTTGGGCATTTAATACAGATATAGAAGAATTTGTAAAAAAAATATATGATGAGGTGGAAAATGTTTGATAGTATTATTAAAGATATCCAAAGAATGTTTAGTAAAGATTCAAACGAAATATCTAAAATAATGAAAACATTAAGTAGTCATGAAAAAGAAGTATTAGAAAAGAAAATAAATAATGTATTCATTAGTACAGAAAATTATAATAAAGAAGATATAAATAGAGTAATTAAAGCATTAAATATTATTATTGACATTATTGACAATAGAACTAATATAAAAGATAAGAATATTATTATAGAAATTAATAATATAATTTTTGAATTGTATAAATTACAATATGATTTAATGACTTCTAACTATGAAATATTAGATGCGGACTACATCATCACTATGTATGCAATGTATTCTTTAGTTTGTGACAAAGAAACTATGGTAGATAAAGATTTAAGGATAAATATAGATAAATTAAAAGAAAAGAATATAAAAAAAGAAATCTATGAGATAGAACATAAATTGTATTTATCAATTTTATGTATTATTAGAAGAATAAAAAATCAAAACGATGTAGATGAAATAAGAAACTTAATGAAAGATATACAAAATACTCTAGATTATGTGCAAAAAATTGAAATTATAGATGAAGAAATAGAATATAACACAATTATTATAGGTATAATTGGAAATCTTCTATATGCGATACAGAATGTTGCTGAATATATTATAAGCGGTAATAATAAGAATGATAATAATATATATTCTATAATTGATAATTATATATACAATGCTATGCAAATATCAGAGTTTAGTACTAACGATAGATTAAATGATGTTATAAAAGTATTAGGAAAAGCATTGAAAAAGCTATGTGATAATTCTATTTGGAAAATTGCAGAAAGGTCACCAATATTTAATAAATTTTTTAAAGAATTAAATAATAAAGATAATTTATTATTATCTTTGTTACCCTCTCAGAGAGATAGTATTCTAGATATATTAACAACTAAAAAGAGTATAGTATTAAATATGCCAACAAGTTCTGGAAAATCTTTGCTTGCAGAATTATATATATTATTTACTATGCAAAATAATACTATGGGAGATATAAGACCAACAATAGCATATATTGTTCCAACTAATGCATTAATTAATCAAACAATGTATAAGCTAAAAGAAGATTTTAAAGACTTTAATTATAATATACAAAATGCATTACCATTTTATGATATAGATGAGATTGAAGAAGAAATATTAAGTCAAAAGCATATAGATATATTGGTTACAACACCAGAAAAATTAGATTTATTAATTAGGCAGAAGCATCCATCAATTAAAAATTTAAAATTATTAGTGGTTGATGAGGCACACAATATTTCAGATAAAACTAGAGGAGGAAAACTAGAATTATTATTAGCTACAATAAAACAGAAAAAAAGTGAAGTTAATTATTTATTACTAAGTCCTTTTATAAAAAATAATGATGAAATAGCAAAATGGTTAGGAGGAAGTGATCAAGATTCTTTTTCAAAGACTTTAGTTTGGACACCAACCAAACAATATGTGGGATGTAATATTTTAAAAAATAATAAGAATAAAAGTGAAGTTGTTTATTGGCCAAGTGCTAGAAATAATATTGTCAAAGAACAAGTACAAATTCTTATAAATGAAAATCTTGAGGAAGTAAAAAAAGACATAGACACAATGGATAATAATGCATATGTTAGAACTATTGCATTAGTTGATAAATATATTCATCTAGGTTCCGTATTAGTAATATGCAAAGGTGCAGGAGTATGTAAAAATATGACTGAAAAATTACTAAAAAAAATAAAAAAAGAAAGAAAACAGATGAATATAGAAAACGATAATGAGATAGAAGAACTAAAAGAATTAATAAAAATTGAATTTGACGAAAATGACATATTAATGGAAAGTTTGGATTATGGAATAGCATATCATCACGCCGAATTGCCTGCGATTATAAAAGAGGAAATAGAAAAACTTATTTTAAATAATAAAATAAAGGTAGTATTTTCAACCACAACATTAGCACAAGGGATGAATTTTCCTATAACGACAGTTATATTCTCTAGTTTAATTATAGGTGGAAGTCAAGACACTCATGAATTAAGCAATTCAGAGTTTTGGAATATTGCAGGAAGAGCAGGAAGAGCATATATGGATACAGAAGGACATATTTTAACTCCGTATAAAGATTCTAACAAAAGAACTAAAGAGAAATTAAGTAAATATATTAAAGCAGATATTGAAGAAATTGTTTCATCATTGAGTATTCTATTAAAAGAAGATTATGCTGATGCAGTATTTAATTATGATTTTGTGAAAGAGAATGTTGCTTTATCAAATTTTTTACAATATATTAATCATATTTTAACTGTATCAGAAAACTATAATTTAAATAAAGTAGATACTACAATTATAAGGAATGTTTTAAGCAATTCATTATTATATAAACAATTAGAGTGGAAGACAGGATTTATGGAAGCTCAACAAAAAATTGTGAATTTTGCTTCTAGATATGTTGAGCATTTAAGAGAGTCAAACGAAAATGTTTTAAAACTAGCAGATGCATTTAGCATAAGTGATATAAGTTATAGTACAATGTTAGGATTGGTAAAAAATTTAAAAGATGAAGTTGTTGAACAATATGGAAAAGAAAATCAAGAAGAATATATAAAAGCAACCAAAATAATATTAGAAACCAAAAATTCTGAACACCTAGCAAAGATTATAGATACTATTTCAAGAGTTCCAGAAATTCAAATACAATTGGTAGGACAGGGAAAATTTAATTCAAATAGTATAGCTAAAATAGTGATAGGTTGGGTTAATGGGGCATCAGTAAAAAATATAGCGGAAAAGATTAAATATGAGAACCAAACTACAGAAGATATATTAGGAATATGCTATAAATATATAAATAATAAAATGAAAACTTTTATGCCATGGGGATTTGCGATATATCAGAATATGGTAGGAGATATAGGAACTGAAGAAGCAAAAAATTTACCATCATATATTTATTACGGGGTTAATAGCGTAGAAGATGTAATAATAGCAAGAATAGGAGTTCCAAGGTTTGCCATTCCAATAATAAAATCAATATTGAAATCACGAAAAGTAAATTTAAATATAGCAAATATAACCAATATTACTAGTGAAATAAATAAAATAACAGTTCAAGACATAAAGAAGTATTCAAGGAATGCACAATTGATAAAAGATTTATTGAACAAGTATGTTAAATAAGATAAGAAAGTATTTTATGGGAAAGTGAAGAAAAAAGAGTTGGAAGAAAAAAATAAAAATAGAAATAAGAAAAGTAAAAATAAAAAAGATGAATATACTGTAATAAGAAAGTTCAATAATGATGGTCCAAGTTTTCAGGAAGTAATGGAACAAATATTAATTCTTAGAATTAATAAATCAGATAAAGATTAAAATATTATTTTGACAAAGAAATCATGTATACTCTTAAGATACGAAAAAGTAAAATAGTTTAATATAATTAACTAAAAATATGTTACCTAAAAAACACCAATACCTTGGATGTCAGAAAATAACACATAAAAATTAAAAATAGAGGCTCTTAAATAGAACCTCTATTTTTGCCTAAATTTCAAGCTTTGGACTATACTTTCCCAACCACATATTCACCTGGCAAAGGTATGCCATAAGCTGAGGACCAGTCATCAATTGACCAAACCAAGGTCTAGTAAAACTAGAACCATTTGTATCCAATATTTCTAAAATATAATCTCTATTTAATAAATCATTAATTGGAGCTTTTGGATTTTCCATAATATTTGTTAGCATATCTTTTACTTTAGCCAAATAGGTAGGATTATGAGTTTTAGGATAAGGCGATTTTTTTCTATCCACAATTTCATCAGGTAAGAAATCTTTACAAATATAACGAAGGAGACCTTTTTCTCTACCTTTTAAAGCCTTCATCTCCCAAGGGATATTCCATACATATTGAGCCAATCTATAATCACAGAAAGGAACACGAAGCTCAAATCCATTATACATAGCCATTCTATCAGAACGATCTAATAAAGTTTGCATAAACCAATTTAAAGTCAAATGAGAAATTTTTCTTTTTTCTGCTGTTTCTTTTGAATCTGTATCTAATATTTCAACCTCTTCTAAACTTTCATTATATCGATAATCAATATATTCCTTTAAATTTATTTTTTTACTTAAAAGTGGATTTAACAATTTTTGTCTTTCATCAATAGCAATTGACCAAGGAAATGTACCACTATTTAAAGCATCTTCTCTAAAGAACCATGGATATCCGCCAAAAATTTCATCAGCACATTCTCCAGTTAAAGCAACTGTTTTTTCATTTTTTACATGTTTGCAAAATAATAGCAAAGAAGAATCAATATCAGCCATACCAGGCATATCTCTTGCTATCATACTATCATATAAATAAGAAGCAAGTTCAGGTGTATCAATAACAATATGATGATGTTTAGTGTGCAAATTTCGACACATCATGTAAATATAATGATTATCAGAATTTGGTTGAAAATCACTTTTAACAAAATTTTTATCATTATCTAGGTAATCTATAGAATAAGTATCTAAAGGTGGTAATTTTTTATCTTGATAATAATCAGAAGCAAATTTTGTAATAATACTTGAGTCTAGACCTCCTGACAAAAAAGTACATAATGGAACATCTGAAACTAATTGACGTTCAATTGCATCTTTTAATAGAAAGCGAACTTTTTCACAAGTTTGAGATAAATTATCAGTATGTTCTTCAGAATGTAATTTCCAATATCTTTTTACTTTTAATCCATATTCATTAAATACTGCAAAATGTGCAGGTTTTAATTCATAAATATTTTTGAAAATGGTTGTACCTGGGGTGTGACTAGGACCAATACCTAATAATTCAGATATACCTTGACTGTCTAATATTTTTTCAATTCCAGGATATTCAAACAAGGCTTTTATTTCAGAGCCAACTATTAATGTATCATTAAGCAAAGAATAAAATAGAGGTTTTACCCCAAAATGATCTCTTGCCATAAATAATTCTTTTTCTTTAGTGTTCCAAATTACAAATGCAAAAATTCCATTTAAATGATTTACTATATCATTTCCATAATGTATATATCCTTTTAATATAACTTCTGTATCACAATGCCCTTTAAATTCGAATCCATTTTCTATCAGAGTTTCTCTTATTTCATTAGTATTATATATTTGACCATTGTAACAAATTATATAATCACCATATGATTTATGTTCAATCATAGGCTGTTTCCCTCCAGCAGGATCAATTACAATTAATCTTTTGTGTGCAAGACAAGCATTTTCTGAAACGAAATAGCCATCTTCATCAGGACCTCTTTTAGCTAGAGTATTATTCATATTTTCTAAAATAGTTCTAGAATTATTATTTAATTTTTTCTTTAAATTTACAAAACCAGTAAAACCACACATGTATGTATACCTCCTATCTAATATATCTTATGCAAAAAAACAAATAAAATTTATTGATTTTATGAAAAAATTATAGTAAACTAAAAAAGGTGAAAAAAATGAAAAGAAAAATATTATTAAAAAATGGAGTAAAACACTTTATTTTGATAACTAGACATAGGTGGGTAGTATTTAAATTATGTTGTAAAGTAGGAATACCTTGGAGAGGATTAGTACATGATTTATCAAAATATTCTCCAACTGAATTTTTTGAGAGTGTAAGATATTATGTGGGTAATCGCTCACCAATTACAGTTGCAAAAGAGGATAAAGGATATTCAGAGGCTTGGTTACATCATAAAGGAAGAAACAAACATCATAGTGAATACTGGTTAGATATGAATACACCTCAAAGAAATCCAATTATCCCATATAAATATGTTGCAGAAATGTTATGTGATAAATTATCAGCAGGAATTATATATCAAGGAAAAAAATGGAATAAAGGTTATCAATTAGAATATTGGAAAAAAGAAAGAGATAGGATTCAAATAAACGAAAAAGTAAAAGATTTAATTACAGATTTTTTTACTCAAGTAAGCATAGAAGGGATAGATAAAGTCTTAACAAAGAAAAATATACAAGAATTATATAAAAAATATTGTAGCAATAGTTGACAAAAAATGAAAATACTTGTATAATTTTATAGTGACCAAAATATTGAAAAATAACAATAGATATATACATATATCTTAAGCAAGGAGGGATTCAGATGGCACAACCAAAAAGAAGATGGTCTAAAGCAAGAACACATGCTAAAAGATCAACATGGAAAAAAGAACAACCAACATACACAAGTTGTCCACATTGTCACGAACCAGTAATGCCACATAGAGTATGTAGCAATTGTGGATATTATGATGGAAAAGAAGTAATAGCTAAAAAAGAAAATGAAGATTAATAGTTAAGGGGAAAGTAGTGCTTGTTTGAAGTGCTATTTTTTAAATTATAGGAAATAATATGAAACTTTAAGCTACTTAGGTCCAAAGTGAAAATAAATATGTGGAGGTGTAATATGCCAAAATCTACATTTTATAATTTAAATGATGAAAAAAGAGAAAAAATAGAAAAGGCGTTAAGAAACGAATTTAGTAAAAATCTTTTTGAGAAAACATCAATCAGTAATATTATAGAAGAAGCACAAATCCCAAGAGGAAGTTTTTATCAATATTTTGAAGATAAAGAAGATGCTTTAAAACATATTATTAAAAGTTTTTTAGCAAAAGAAAAAGAAGAAATAAAAAAATTGCTTATTAAAAATGCAGGAGATATTTTTGTTACAACTTTAGACTTATATTCATATTTTGTTGATAAAAGTTATGATGAAACAGAAAAAAGACTATTTCAAAATATTATGAATAAGTTAAGAAATGAAAATGTTAATATATTTGATAGTATAGAATTAAAAAAGTTTAAAAGTCTAAAAGATATCGATGAAAATAATTGCTATATAAATACTGATTTATTAAATATAGATAATGAAAATGATATAATATATATATTGAAAATATTAACTTGTGTATTAAGAACAGAAATTATAGATGTTATGCATGGAAAAGTATCTAAAGAAATGCGGAAGGGAAGAATTATCTAAACAAATAGAAATACTAAAAAGAGGAATGTATGCATCAGATGGCAAAGAATAAACAAAAAAATACAAATTTTTTAAAAAATATGTACATTTTTTATTTTTTATGATATTATTTGAAAGAAATATACAAAAGAAAGTGAGGGAAATACAATGTTTGAAAAATTTTTAAAAAGAACAAATTGGACAGATATCGTAATATCTATTTTATTTATAATACTAGGAGCATTATTCATAGCAAAACCAACTGAAATGATGTCAGTAATATCTATACTTTTAGGGATGGTATTATTTATAGTTGGATTTTTAAAAATAGTGGATTATTTTACATCAAAAGACAAAGAAGATTATCTTTTAACAATTGCATTAGTTTCAGTAGTATTAGGAGTAATTGTACTATTCTGTTCAGATGTGATAACAGGAATATTTAGAGCATTATTAGGAATATGGATAATTATTTCTGGAATTAAAAATTTCCAAACAACTTTGGTATGGAAAGATGTAAAATCAAATCTTTGGACTTTAACAGTTTTATGTTCTTTATTAATGATAATTGCAGGTATTGTGGTATTAGTAAGCACAACACTAGCACTTAGAATAGTAGGTATTGTAATTGTAATATATGCTGTATTAGACATTATAGCAAGAGCAATATTTATAAAAGAAGTTCAAGATTATTTAGATAAATAAGAACACACATTTATTGTTTTATTATGACGGTTTTATAGAATAAAACAATAAATGTCTTTTTTTATTATATAGGAAAAATCGGATTTTATCTTGACCCGATGTGGATTTTTCCGTATATAACAAGGTTAGGCATCTTATATTCGTGAAGTACTGCGAAGCAGTCTTCACATGTGTGCGTCGAAATCTTTGATTTCGTTTACGCACGCCTTTCTTACTTGACAAATACCCATAGGGGGTATATAATCATGTCAAGAGGTGATGAATTTGAATAATGATTGTTGTAATTCTAAAAAGAAGACATATAGAGATGAAGAGGAAAAAAAGAGCTTGACTAAAAGGCTAAATATCATCGAAGGGCAAATTAGAGGAATTAAACAAATGATAGAAGATGATAGATATTGTGATGATGTATTAACACAGATGTTAGCTGTAAATAAAGCATTAGAAAGCCTAGAAAATATAATTTTGGAAAAACATTTAGAAAGATGTATAACAAAACAAATAAAAGATGGGGATACATCAGTAACAGACGAGATAATGAATTTATTTAAAAAAATGAGATAAAATGTAAGTAATGGTTTATAGGTAAATCCTAATTAAAAACCTAAATAAAATATAAGGAAAGTGATTAATATGAAAAAAATAGAATTAAAAATTGAAGGAATGCATTGTGAAGGATGTTCAAAAAGATTAACAAAAGTATTAAGTAATGTAGAAGGAGTGAATTTTGCTGAGATTAGTTTAGAAAATAAATTAGCTAAAATAGAATATGATGAAAATGTTGCAAAGTTAGAAGATTTAGAAGAAGCAATAACAGATGCAGGATTTGAAGTAACAAAATAGATTAAGGACAAATATCAAATCTATATTCGACCAAGATAAAATCTGAATTTTATTATAAAACACTTAATTTATTTTTACTTTGGATTACAAAACTAAAAGGCTTCATAGTGTTTCCTACAAAATAAAAGGAAAGGAATTTGTCAATTATGAAAAAAGTTTTATTAAAAATAGATGGAATGACTTGTAGTGCTTGTTCTAATGGACTAGAAAAATATCTAAATAAACAAGAAGGAATAAAACAAGCATCTGTTAATTTAGTTATGAATAATGCAAGTATAGAATATGATGAAAAAATATTAGATATTCCTAAAATAGAAAAATTTGTAGAAAAAGCAGGTTTTGAAAGCTTAGGAATAGACAAATTGGAAAAAGAAGAAAAGAAAAAATCAAATGAAAAATACAAACTAATTGCTTTAACTATATTAGCAATTATTATCCTATATATTTCAATGGGACAAATGATAGGATTGCCAATTTTTAAAGTTATAAATATGCATGAAAATCCTATCAATTTTTCGATTATTCAACTAATATTATCAATACTTGCCATATTTTTAGGAAAAGATATAATTAAAAATGGATATAAAAACCTAATCCATAAAACACCTAATATGGATACATTGGTAGGATTAGGAGTATTAAGTAGTTTAGTATATAGTATATATAATACATATTTAATATTTGTCGGAGATACTGAAACAGTACATCATCTATATTATGAATCTATAGTTATAATCCTCTTCTTTATAAAAATAGGAAAATATGTAGAAGGAAGAAATAAAGACAAAACAAAAGAAGCTATACAAGACTTAATGATGATTACTCCAAACTTAGCAATCATAGAAAAAGATGGAAAACAAAAAGAAGTAACTCTAGATGAAATAAAAAAAGGAGATACTGTAATTTGTAAGCCGGGAGAAAAAATAGCAGTAGATGGAGAAATTATTGAAGGAAATTCACACATAGATGAATCATTTATCACAGGAGAAAGTGTACCAGTTAAGAAGATAGAGGGAGATAAAGTAATTGCAGGAAGTATCAACTATGATGGAGTGCTAAAATATAAAGCTGAAAAAATAGGAAAAGAATCTACGGTCTCAGAAATTGTCAGAATGGTAGTAGAAGCAACAAATACAAAGGCACCAATTGCTAAAATTGCTGATAAAATAAGTGGATATTTTGTACCAGCAATTATAATAATTGCAATATTAGCAAGTATAATATGGTTAATATTAGGAAAAGACATAGCATTTGTTGTAAATATCTTTATAACAGTATTAGTAGTAGCATGTCCTTGTAGTTTAGGACTAGCAACACCACTTGCAATTGTAATGGCATCTGGATTAGCAAGTAAAAAAGGTATATTAATAAAATCAAGCGAAAGCTTAGAAAATGCACATAAAGTAAAAACAATAGTATTTGACAAAACAGGAACATTAACTAAAGGACATTTAAGTATATCAAAAATATACAATTATTCTGATATAAAAGAAGAAAAAATTATAGAAGCCATAGCAAATATAGAAAATCTTTCAGAACATCCAATAGCAAGAGGAATTGTAAAATATGCACAAGAAAAAAATATTGCAATTGATTCAAATAAAGTCAAAGAATTCGAAAATATTTCAGGATATGGGTTAAAAGCAAAATATAATGGAGAAGAATATCTCATAGGAAATAAAAAATTGATGTTAAAAAACAATATTAACATTGAAAAAACAATAAAAGAAGACAATATAAATGATGATGAACTCCTACAAAACGAAGGAAATAGTATTTTATTTATAGCAAAAGAAAATACATTAATTGCATTAATTGGAGTTAAAGATATCATAAAAGAAAATGCAAAAGAAGTAATTGAAGATTTGAAAAACAAAAAAATTAATACTGTAATGCTAACAGGAGATAATGAAAAAACAGCAAAAGCGATTGCTAGTAATATAGGAATAGAAAAAATTATTGCAGGAGTTGTACCAAAACAAAAAGCAGAAGAAATAACAAAATTAAAAGAAAATGGACTTGTTATGATGTGTGGAGATGGAATAAATGATAGTATTAGTCTAGTAAAAGCTGATATTGGTGTTTCAGTAGGAAATGGTACAGATATAGCAATAGATAGTAGTGATGTAGTATTAATGAATGATGATTTAAATAGGATTAATGATTTAATAGAAATCAGTAAAAAAACTATGAGAATAATCAAACAAAACTTATTTTGGGCATTTTTCTATAATATTTGTATGATACCAATTGCTGTGGGAATATTTGTGCCATTAGGGATAACAATGAATCCTATGATAGCATCTTTTAGTATGACGATTAGCAGTGTAACAGTTACTTTGAATAGCTTAAGAATTAGATAAGACCTCTATTTAAAAGAGGTCTTAAAACGTATTAAAACGAAATAATTTGCATTTAATAAATATCCTTAAATGCAATAATATTATATGTAATTTTTAAAGAAATATGCATTAATGTACAAATCACAGCCTAAATATTTTTAACAAGAATGTATATGTATTAATATTTGTTAAAAATTTTAGATATTCTATTAAATTTTTAGCATAGAAATGATATAATACTTATAGAAAATATTAAAGGCGATAAAAATGCAAAAGATATATATTATTTTAACACATACAGGAACAGTACTTTCTAAAATAATAAAAAAATGGACAAAAGATGAATTTTCACATGTTTCTATTGCTCTAGATGAAGAGCTAGAGCAAATGTATAGTTTTGGAAGGATCAATCCATATAATCCTTTATGGGGAGGATTTGTACATGAAGGAACAAAAATCGGAACATTCAAAAGATTTAAGAATACAGAGGCATTAGTGTATTCTATAGATGTAACCCATGAACAATACATGAAAATAAGAAATGAAATTATTAGAATTTCAGAACATAAAAATGAATATAGTTTTAATATAATTGGACTATTAGCAGTTGGATTTCATAAACAAATACATTTAAAACATTCTTTTTATTGTGCAGAATTTGTAAAGCATATATTAGAAGTAGGAAATATACAAAATAATTTACCAGAAATAGTTAGACCAGAAAATTTTAAGGATTTAGAAGGATATACAGTCTTATATAGAGGTAAATTAAGAAAATATAATAAAGAGAAAATTAAAGAATATCTTATTAAATGTATTGAAATATGTACTAAAAGAAAAGAAGTTATATAAATAAACCTATTGCAAATATTAAATTTTATTGGTATTATATTAATGTAAAAAAAGGGGAAAGGAATGATTTTTTATGAAAAAGACAATTATTTGGATTATTATAGCAATTGTACTAGTAATTGTTATAGGAATTGGAGTTTTGGTAGTTAAAGACTTTAAACAAGAGGACATTTTGAGGCAAGAAATGTTAGAGTTTGAAAACTTAACTAGAGCTGAAACGATTGATTTAGACGCTATTGATCAAAGGATAAGAGAGTTAAAAACAACAGGAGATTATGGAGTTTTAGAAAAAGCTATGAAAGAATATTTGGCTGATGTTGTAAATGTTTCAGTAGTTTAAGTTTCGGTGTTTTTTGTAAAAATACTGATATGTTATCCACAAAATTATGA
>CAKNJL010000042.1 GCA_930982035.1 uncultured Clostridium sp. | reverse complement strand
CCATTGACACCTCCGTCCCCATTGACACTTCCGTCCCCATTGACACTCATTGACAGAAAAACTCCTTTGACAAAATTAGTTTGTCAAAGGAGAAAATTTTTATGGTACCAATGTCGCTGAAACACGACGATTGGAAATGGCTTTTGAGGTATTGATTCCATCAATATCCTCATTTTCATCAAATCCCATGATATGAATTTGAGAAAAATCATCTACTTTAAATACATCAGTATATGATTTTGTTTCTTCTTCATAAGTATTGTGGGATGCACTTCCGTATTCAGCGATACTATGCATTTCGGAATTCCTGAATTGGAAGTCCAATATGGCTCCAGGACATACTGGCGAGTAGTGTGGTAAGACCAAAGTGAAATGAATAGATTGATATTCATTTTCTTTTGGATTATTGATGTAATCTTTATACCGATCTGCCTGGAAAGGCAGACTTAAGGTCTGCTCTAGTCGTAACTTAGTGAAATCGTCAATAAAGTTATTATTTTGTATCCACTCTAAAAATTCAGACTTTTTCTCCGTAGTGTCTGTAAGGATACCAAAAATTAAAGTAGTAATCTTCATTAAGAGTTCGATATTCTTATCTGATGATAAATTTTTATTTAAAAGTATTCCTCTAAGACCAAAACGATCTTTGACTCCCCAGGTATCAGAATCATTACTCTTATTATAGGCTTTTCTCAACATTTTTGCACAATCTCTTTTTAAAGACTTGCGTCTTGAATTTATGTTCATATCCACGTGTGGAGATTCTGATGTATTGTTATAATATATAACAATATATAATATAACGACTAATACATCGCTAATAAGATTTGTTAGCTTAAATGTTGACTTACGTTCATAGTAGCAATTATTAACATATGAACGAAAAACAAAAAATGAATCTTTTTCGTCATCCGGAATTTTTGCTATAATTTTAGGATTTTGGAGCAATTTCCGAAATTCTGTTACAATGCCCATGATGTCATCGGCATTTTTAAGAGCTTGCTGATAAACTTCATGAATAATATCAAAGCTCTTAAATTTTGGTGCATCTTGATTATTAATAAGTTGCTTCTTATTTGTTTTTTCGGACATAGTCATGTCCTCCTTTCTTAAATTTTTTTAAAATAAAGTGTATCTGATATTAGTATAACACAATTTTATGTAAAATAAAAGTCCCCAGTAAAATTATTTTAACTGGGGAAAATTGATTCTAAATAAGATTGAATGGATTTACGCTAGTAAGCAATCCACATTTGTCAGAAAGCAAATAATTATTTGAATCAAATGCAACTCCTGGTATTTTAATTTTTTCATAATCTAAAGGAATTTTAAAATTCGCATATCTTTGCTTTTTATGCATTTTGTGGATTGATTCTCCATAAATATCCATGGCAAGTGTTTTTACTTGAACTTCAAAAACTAAACCTGCAGAAGTCTTTACATATGCATGTAATCCCTGATAGCCTGTATCTTTAGGATGCATTACATAATTTTTTACTTTACTTTCAAATTCTGGATTTAGAAAGCTCTTATTATACACAAAAATTTTTTTTGCTGTCTCGGAGTTTTCTTGTAAAGGTTCACCAAGTCTAGATTCGGCGGTCAGTAAAGTTGCTTTTCTTTGAACTAAAAAGAAATGCAACAAATCATTCATAAGCTTATAGGCCAGTTTTTGAGATTTTAAATTATCTTCTTTTGAAGTAAATAATACAATTTTAAATCCCAATAAATCTCTTATCGCATTCAAATCATAGTTATTAGATAAAAATAATCTAATTTTTGAGTTGAATCCAATAAAAGCTTTTTTTCTTGACCTAATTGAAAGTTGTGTAGAATTGTACTTTGACCAATTCCTTAAAAAACGTTTTATTTCATGGAATTCTTCTTCAAGTACTATAATCTGTTTATCAGACTTGATAAATTCCATTAGTTTTTCTGAATATTTATGGCAGTCAGAATTTTCCGACCGCTTTAAAATAGTTACGTAATTCCAACAAACCGTATTTAAATTTAATGCTCTAATAAAAGCATTATTAATATCTGGAAAATCAATAGTTATATCACCCATAAAGTCACCTCCATTTAATCAATTACTGCAATTTACATAAAAATAATTTTATCATAAAAAAGCTGAAAAGTAAATAGAAAAAATACATTTTTTACCATTAAATAATTACAAGATGTATACAAAATCGACATTAGATTTAATTTTATGTAATATTATGATATAAAATTGATTTTAAGATTATATTATTATTTTAAGATTAATGGATTATCTAATTTATAAAGAGTAACTATTTAATTAAAATATTAATGGGAAAATTAAGCTAGTAATTGACATAATGATAAAAAATTAATATAATTATAAAAGAAAATAATGAAAATATTTAAATACAGGAAAGAAAGGAATATTGCAAAAATGAAAAAAGTAGAATTATTAGCACCAGCAGGTTCATATGAAAAAGCAAAAATAGCATTTTTATATGGAGCAGACGCAGTATATTGTGGCACATCATCATTATCACTTAGAACAAGAGCAGATATGGAGAATGATGATTTAGAAAAAACAATAAAATATGCACATAGTATAGGAAAAAAAGTATATGTAACATTAAATATTTTTGCTTGGGATGAAAAATATGATGAAATAATAGAAATGGCAAAAAAATTGGAGGAATTAAAACCAGATGGTGCCATAGTAGCAGATGGGGGAATAGTTGAAGTATTAAAACAATATGCACCAAGTGTGAAAATAAATATAAGTACACAGGCTAATATTGTAAGTCTTCATTCAGCAAATTTCTGGTATCACAATGGAGCAAAAAGAATGATAATGGCAAGAGAGATGAACAAAGAACAGTTAAAATATATTATGAAAAATAAACCAGAAGGTATGGAAATAGAAATATTTATACATGGAGCAATATGTTTTGCGTTTTCAGGAAGATGTTTTTTAAGTGATTTTATGTCATGCAGAAGTGCAAATTTAGGAGATTGTGCCCAAAGTTGTAGATGGTCATATAATTTATATGCAGAAGAAAAGAATAATCCAGGGGAATATATGCCAATTGAGACAAGTGAATATGGAACAAGTATCTTTTCTTCAAAAGATTTATGCTTAATAAAAGAAATACCAGAGATTATAGATATGGGAGTAGATAGTCTAAAAATAGAAGGAAGATTGAAAACAGAGTATTATCTAGCTAGTGTAATAGGTACATATAGAAATGCAATTGATGACTATGAAAAAGATCCTGAAAATTATGATTATAAAAAATATTTAAAAGAATTGGAAAAGGTAAAAACTAGAGGATTAACAACTTTTTATTTTAATGATAGAAATAATAAAGATATACAAGAATATGGTGGCAGACAATATAATGAAAAATATGAATTTGGTGGAAAAGTTGTAGAATATAATGAACAAAAATCTGTTATTGAAATAAAAAATAAATTGCAAGTTGGTGATAAATTAGAAATTTTAGTGCCATATCAATTAGAACCTGTGCAATTTGAAATAGAAAAATTATGGGACTATGATACAAATGAAGAAATAGAATCAATTAGTCCAGGTGTAAAAGGACAAAAGGTATTGATGAATTTACCAATAAAATGTGAAAAAGATTGGATAATTAGAAGAGAAAAATAAATGGATAATTAGAAGAGAGAATAAAATATTTAATTTAGTTGTGTAATAAGTTAGTAAAAAATATTATTAAAATTTAGCAATATGCAAAAGAAAAGAGAGATTCCTTTACAGAAATCTCTCTTTCTCGGTATCGTCCTCTTCCTTTTAACGATACCTACCGACAAACCAGTAAACTATAATAATTAATTTAAAGGGTGTCGGTGTTGGCAAATGTAATTTGGGTATACCATTTGGTCAACATAAAAATTATACAAGAAAAATTGCTTATTGTCAATAGTTTTTCAAAAATATTTAAAATTCAGATTAACTGTAACCACAATTTTTAGGATTTTTTAATAAAGCTTGGAAAAAATGTCGAACCATGGTATAATGTTTATAGAAAATAAATAAAAGGAGTAGTAAAATGGAAAATATCAAAATCTTTGCCTGCAAAAGTGCAGAAAATTTCACAAAAGAAATATGTGAATATTTAAAATTACCAATGGGACAAATCGACATACTAAAATTTAAAAATGATAACACATTTGTACAAATCAAAGAAAGTGTAAGAGAAGAAGACATTTATATTGTACAAACAACTATGCCACCTGTAAACGAAAGAGTAATGGAACTATTAATAGTAATAGATGCATTCAAAAGAGCATCTGCCAAAAGCATAAATGTAGTACTACCATATTATATTTATTCAAGGTCAGATAAAAAAGACCAACCACGAATACCAGTAACAGCAAAACTAATGCAACAATTATTAGAAGCAGCAGGAGCAACAAGAGTTATCACGTGCGATTTACATAATCCAGCAATTCAAGCATATTTTAACATAAATTGTGATAGATTATCAGCACAAAACATATTACAAAAATATTTTAAAGAGAAAAATTTAAAAGACATGGTAATAGTAGCAACAGATGCAGGAAGTTCAAAAAAAGCATATAAATATTCAGAATATTTTGGATGTCCAATAGCATTAATAGATAAAAGAAGAGCAGGCAATGATGATAAAGCAATAGCAACTACTGTAATAGGAGATGTTGAAAATAAAGAGGCAATAATATTTGATGATGAAGTAGATACAGCAGGTTCATTAATAGAAACAGCAAAAATATTAGAAAGATTCCATGCAAAAGAAATTTACGCAGGATGTACGCATGGAATATTATCAGCAGATGCAGTAAAAAGAATTGAAGAATCACCTATAAAAGAATTAGTTATAACAAATACAGTACCATTACCAGATGAAAAGAAAATAGATAAAATCAAAGTTTTAACAATAGCACCTTTATTTGCAGAAGCAATAAAAAGAATACATGAAGCAGAACCAATAGGAGAATTATTTATATTAGAATAATATTCAAGTTTGTCCGCAATGTCACTAAGTTATAAAGAATTATGCTAGATGGGCAATTATATAATATAAAATCGTTCATTCTTTTATATTATATAATTGCCCATCTACATCATTTTTACCAAGTTTTAACTTAGTGACATTGCGGATGTCTATTTTTTAATGAGTGAATTGTAAAAGTATCTTTCAAAAGAAAGCTGTTCAATTGGACATTTTTCAAAAAATATGTTAATATATAGAAAGTTAAAAAATAAAAAGAAAGGAAAAGGACAATGGGATTTTTTGATAAATTAAAAAATGGATTAAACAAAACAAAAAAATCATTTGATGAAAAAATAAATAATGTATTTAGTAGTTTTAGAAAAGTAGATGAAGATTTCCTAGAAGAATTAGAAGAAATATTAATAATGTCAGATATAGGAATGGAAACATCAGTTAAAATAATAAATAATTTAAGAGAAAGAATCAAAAAAGAAAAAATAGAAGATGAAGAAGATGTAAAAAGAGCATTAAGAGAAGAAATGAAAAAAATATTAGATGTAACAGATATAAAATTAAATCTAAATACTAAGCCATCAGTCATATTAGTAGTAGGTGTAAACGGAGTAGGAAAAACAACATCTATAGGAAAGATAGCAAATAGATTAGCAAAAGATGGAAAAAAAGTAGTAGTAGCAGCAGCAGATACATTTAGAGCGGCAGCAGTTGAACAATTAGAAATTTGGGCAAACAGATCAGGGGCTGACATTGTAAAAAGAGATGAAGGAGTAGACCCTGCGTCAGTTGTATATGATGCAATAAAAATTACAAAAGAAAAAAATGCTGATGTTTTAATAGTGGATACTGCAGGTAGACTTCACAATAAAAAATATTTAATGGATGAATTAAATAAAAT
Source organism: uncultured Clostridium sp. (assembly GCA_930982035.1). Lineage (GTDB taxonomy): Bacteria > Bacillota > Clostridia > TANB77 > CAG-508 > CAG-269. The sequence goes on along the minus strand of CAKNJL010000042.1, from coordinate 12,953 downwards.
ACAAAAAGTTATAAATAAAGAAATGACTGATGCAGACAAAGAAGTTTTACTTGTAATAGATGGAACAACAGGACAAAATGCAATATCTCAAGTAAAAGCTTTTAAAGAAGAAGCAGATATAACAGGTCTAGTACTTACTAAATTAGATGGAACAGCTAAAGGTGGAGTTGTAATTGGAATTGTAGAAGAAAATAAAATACCTGTAAAGTTTATCGGTGTTGGAGAAAAGATAGACGATATGGAAGTTTTTAATTCTGATGAGTTTGTAAAAGCTATTATATAATTTATTAGATAGGAGGAGTGCAGATTGGGAGAAAATATTGTAAAAGATGAAAATGTTAATACAGAAGAAAAGCCAAAGAAAAAAAGCAAAATCAGAATGATACTAGTAATTGCATTTATTATATTATTTGCTATTGTCACATATATACAAGCAAGAGGAAGTTATTTAGAATACCTAGAATTAGGTGAAAACTATGTACAAGTATTTTGGACAAATATAATATATAGATATGTATTAATGGCAATTAATTTTGTAGTTCTATTTTTTGTAATATATATGACAAATAGAGGAATAAAAAAAGGATTAAAAGTATTTTTCGATAAAGAAAAAAAGGAAATGCCAAAATTATTAAACAAATCAATAGCGTTAGTTATCTCTATAATTGTAAGTGTAGTAATGTCAGATGTTATGATGCAAAAAATCATGTTAGTAATTGGAAATACATCATTTGGAATAACAGATCCAATATTTGGCTTAGACATTTCGTATTATGTATTTCAAAAGCCTGTTATAGAAATGTTTGCATACTATTTCTTAGGAATTGTTATAGGATTAACAGTATATATGGCAGGATATTATATAATTGTATTTAATAGATATTTTGATGGTGTTGATAGTCAAATGCTAAAAGAAAGTCTATTAGTAAAAAAATTAACAAGAAATGTTTTATTGATAATTATAGGAGTAGCAATTGTAACAATACTTGGAACACAAAACTTAATGTTTGGAAAGATTTTAACAATAGATGATAATATAGAAATCAATGGAGCAGGAATGACAGAATCAACAATAAAATTATGGGGATATATTATTTTTGCATTTGTAATTGTAATATTTGCATATAGAGCTTTAAAATATTTCAAAAAAGGAGATACTGCAAAAGTATTAAAAAATTTAGCTGTAATACCAATATATCTAGTATTACTATTTGTAGTTATGGTAGGATTTGACTTGATTTTTGTAAAATCAAATGAATTAGATAAAGAAAGAGGATATATTTCTCAAAATATTGAAAACACTAAAAATGCCTATGGACTAAACATAGACGAATCAAGTTTGGAATATTCAGGAACAGTAACAGAAGAGGATTTAAATTCAAATAGTAATGTGGTTGATAATATACCAGTTATCAGTGAAGAAGCAGTATTAACTACATTAAAAAATACACAAACAAATACAGGATATTATACATATAGAAGTGCAAACTTAGCAAAATATAAGATAGGTGATGAAGAACGTATAGTATATTTATCTCCAAGAGAAATAACAAGTTCAGACAGAACATATAGTAATAAAACATATGAATATACACATGGAAATGGAGAAATTATCACATCAGCAACAGAAAGTACAGAAACAGGAAATATAGAATATATTCAAAAAGATGTATCAGGAAAAGATGAAGTTATAAATATCACAGAACCAAGAATATATTTTAGTACAGATGATAATGCGATAATTGCAACAAATACTAAAAACAAACAAGAATATGACTATACAGACGAAAATGGTAATGATGTAACATCATCATATAATGGAGAAGCAGGATTACAATTAGGTTTTTTAGATAGATTAGTTTTAGGAATTTATAAAGGAAATATAAATTTAGCTTTTTCTAGTGAAATGACAGGTGAAAGTAAAATCTTAATAAACAGGAATATAATAGAAAGAGCCAAAAAAGCACTACCATATCTAATGTACGATGAAAACCCATATACAGTTATAGGTGATGATGGAAAAATATATTGGGTACTTGATGCTTATACAATATCAAGCAGTTATCCATATTCACAATATACAGAAATAGAACATGAAGACCAAACAAGAGATATTAACTATATAAGAAATTCAGTAAAAGTAATAATTGATGCATATAATGGAACAATGAAATATTATATTACAGACAGAACAGACCCAATAGCTATGGCATATAGAAATATATACAGTACATTATTTGTTAATTTAGATGAAGAAATACCAGAAGATATATCAGAACATTTTGTATATCCAGAATTTTTATATAATGTACAAGCTGAAATATTGAAAGTATATCATAATGTAAAACCAGATGTACTATATAGATCAGATGACTTATGGGATTTCGTTAAATATAATAATTTAAATACAACAAAATCATCAGGGACATATCTAAAACCATATTATATAATGGTCAATGACAATAATGAAGGAAAATTAGGGCTAATGCAAATTTATACACAAAATGATAGACAAAATATAATTTCATATTTAGTAGGAACAACAGAACACGGAGCTAACAAATTGAAATTATGCAAATTTTCAGAAGATAGTAATATAGTTAGTCCAATACAATTAGATAATCAAATAGAAGAAGATGAAGCTATATCATCAGAATTAGAAACATTAGAAACAACAGGAACAAGGATAACAAAAGAAATGATAATTGTTCCAATAGGAAATACTTTATTATATGTAGAACCAGTATATCAAACTATGATAAATGAATCAGAAATACCATTGCTAAAAAAGGTAATAGTTGCATCAGGAAATAAAGTCTCAATAGGAGATACATTACAAGAAGCATTACAAAATCTTCTTTCAAATTATGCTGTAGATATAGAAGTAGAAAATACAGAAGATATAGAAGGATTAATAGATTCTATAATAAAAGCAAATCAAAACTTGAAAGACTCAACTAATAATAATGATTGGGAAATGATGGGAAGTGACATAGAAAAATTACAAACTTTAATAGACTCATTAGAAAAAATGAAAGAAGAGGAAGATGCTACAAACACTACGAATACGACGAGTACAGACGAAACAAATTCAATAGATAATAATGAAATTCAAAATAATTCAAACAATGAAATCAATGTTATAACAAATCAAAATGTTCAATAAAATACTGAGTAAAAATCATAAATAAAAAGTTTCAAACAAAAAAGTTGAACAAAAAATATTGAATAAAAAATATCTAAAAAATCCACTATATAAATAAGGTGGATTTTTTATGTTTAAATATTTTAGTAAGATAAAAAATAAAAAAATAGATATATTAAACACATCTATAAATAATTTGTTAGAAACTTTTCAAAAATCAAATATTGAAGAATGGTCATATATTTTTGGAAGTAAAAAAGAAATAATAAAAAGAAATATAATAGCAGGAATTTTTAGAGGTGTGGGAATAGGTATAGGAGTTACTATTATAACTGCAATATTAATAATTATATTGAGAAAAATTGTAGCTTTAAATATTCCAGTAATTGGAGAATATATAGCAGACATTGTTGAAATCGTGCAGAGAAGTAGATAATGTCCAATTAGGGACGTTTCTATTTGGACATTTTTATGTTAAGTTAAAGGTTGCTAAAAAAAATATGAAATGTTATAATATGCTTACAAAAGTTGCAGAAAAAGGAAGGAGTGAACTTATGAAACGGTATTATTCTTGGTCTACAGAAAGAGGAAAAATATTGTCTATTAAAAAATGGAGAACAGACTTTGGTTCACTTCACATTAAAGCCGTTTTAGAATTAAAGGAACGGAACAATGATGAAGTAGAAACCAGAAAACTCACCATTCTGTGGGCATTTTCGCCTGTAGTACATACCTCTGATAAGATAAGAGGTAATTTAGCACCGGCTTGTTTTCAATGGGCATATGAAAATGCAGAAGAAGGAATGGAGGTGGTAGTTCATCATTCGTTAGACGACAATAATAGATATTTTTATTATTGTTAAATTATTTTTGGGGACAGAGAAAATGATGCTTTTTTCTCCGTCCCCAAATCACCCAAATCATCAAAAATGTCCAAAACGAAAACGTCACAAATCGGACATTTTTAATTTAATTCTAGTTTATAAAAAACTTTTTTACCTTTCTTCAATATAGCATATCCTTCAGAAAAATCTTTATCAGAAAGGACATAGTTTATATCTGATATTTTTTCATCATTTAAAGAAATACCACCTTGAGAAATTAGAGTTCTAGCTTGACCTTTAGAAGGTGCAATAGATGTTTTTATAATAGCATCAACTATAGAAATATTAGTATTATCTAATTTAACAGTAGGCATATTATCTAAACTTCCAACTCCATTAAATAACGCATTAGAAGCTTCTTCGGCTTTTTTAGCTTCTTCTTCACCATGAATTAATTTAGTGATTTCAAAAGCAGCAACTTTTTTTGCTTCATTTATTTTTTCATCTTTTAAACTTGATAATTCATTAATCTTTTCAATAGGAAGAAAAGTTAACATTTTTAAAACTGTCTCAACACTACTATCTTCGATATTTCTCCAATATTGATAAAATTCATAAGGAGAAGTTTTGTTAGGGGCTAACCATAATGCACCTTTTTCAGTTTTTCCCATTTTTTTTCCTTCCTTTGTTGTAAGAAGTTTGAATGTTAAACCAAAAGAATCATCTTTTCCGATTTTTCTAATTAATTCAACTCCGCCAATGATGTTAGACCATTGGTCATTTCCTCCCATTTGAAGTTTACAACCATATTTATTATATAAATATAAGAAGTCATAAGATTGCATTAACATATAACTCATTTCGAAAAATGTTAAACCTGTTTCTAATCTTTGTTTATAACATTCAGCGGAAAGCATTTTGTTAACAGAGAATAAACTACCAATCTCACGAACAAATTCTACAAATTTCAAATCTAAAAGCCAATCGGCATTATTAACTATTATAGCTTTATTTTCTCCTTCAAAACTAACAAATTTTTCAACTTGTTTTTTGATACATTCTACATTATGATTTATTTCTTCTCTTGACATCATTCTTCTCATATCGGTTTTTCCAGAAGGGTCACCAATTGTTGCAGTACCTCCACCAACTAAAATGATAGGTTTATGACCACATCTTTGCATATGACCAGCTACCATTAAAGAAACAAAATGACCAACATGAAGACTATCAGCTGTAGGGTCAATTCCGATATAAAATGGAACAGATTCTTTTTCAAATAATTCTTTAATCTCTTTTGGATGTGTTAACTGTTCAATATATCCTCTTTCGTCTAAAATATCAAAAACATTTTTCATATAAAATTCAGTCCTTTCAAAATATATTATATAAATAAAATTTGTTCTGCGCCAATTTTACTTTAGTAAAATTGTGTGCAACCGTTGGCGCGAAGCGACTTTTCTACAATAGGAAAGTATTACTTTCCTATTGTATGAAAAAACGGAAAACTTTATTTGAAATAAAGATTCCGTTTTGAAAACTAATTTAATGTAATTCCAGTATTTCCTAAATTACCATTTGTACCAATATTATTAATTTCTGATTTATATGGTTTGAAATCTTCATATTCTAAAAATCTATTCAAGTTTTTTACTGAAACTCCTATTTGACCAGAAATTGTATCTAAAGAATCATTTAATCCATTTTCTTGTACATAATTTACAAAGTTAGAAAATTCTACACCATCTTTAGCACTACATTTTGGACAAACATTGCCAGCTGAAACATAAAAACTTCCACATCTACTACATCTATTAAATTCCATAACAATTCCTCCTAATTTTTTTCTTTTGACGATTAAATCGTACACATTGTATCATAAGTGGACTAAAAAATAAAGTGTTTTTATGTAAAAAATAATTAATTGTTGAGAATTGTGGTAATTTATTGTATAATATTAAAGGGAAAATAATTGAAAAGGAGAGTATAAAAATGTTTGAGAACACAACATCAATACAAGATATCTTTTCTACAAGAAATATAATCATATATTTTGTAGTTGTCAATATAATAGGTTTTTTAATTATGTATATAGATAAACAAAAAGCTAAAAGAGGAGCATGGAGAATTCCAGAAAAGACAATTTTTATTATAACAGCATTAGGAGGAGGGATTGGAACTATAGCAGGAATGTACACATTTAGACATAAAACACAAAAATTACAATTTGTTGTGGGACTACCATTTATAACAATCCTAGAAATAATACTTGCAATTTATTTGATATTTTTTGCTTAATATATTTAATTCGCGGTTTGATAAGTAAAACCTGAAATTGAAGATATATAATATCAATTATTAAAATATTATATATCTCGGATGTTTCAGTTTTTTTTAATTATAGGAATTTTTTTAAATAGTTTTACACAAATTTCAAAATATGAAATGATTAGTACACATAATGAAAAAAATAAAATGTTAAAAAATAAAAAAATGAACAAAAGGAAAAATAGATGTGAACAACTCGTGAACTATAAAATAGTGTTTTCAGTTATTCACAAAGTTATCCACAGTTTCCACAGGTAAGTGAAGTGGATAAATATTACAAATAAATAGTTAAAAGAGTAAACATAACATTAGGAAAATAATGGTTTTGTAATAAATATGAAATAATAATGTAAAGAAACATTGCGAAAAATGAAGAATTTTAAAGAGAAATCTAAGAAAATATCTAAAAATGACTGATTTTGTAGTGATAAGAATACACAGTTGAAACATATATGTAATATTAATGTAATTAGAAAAAAGTCAAATATTGAAAAGAAATGTAAAATAAAGTAAGAAATATGCTGTGGATAACTTAAAATAGGATGTGGATAACTATAAAATGAAACAAATAATATTTTTGGAATAATATATAAAGAGATAGAATTTGAAAAATTTATGATATTGTTGTAGACGAATAATATTGAAGATTCTAAAATGTTGTAAACATAGGAATTGCTAAATAAGTTTATTATTGATTATAAATTATAAATGGAGATGATATAAATGATAAGAAAAATAAAAAATATAATTAAAAGTAAGTTATATAGAGGAATGGAAGAAGGAGATATAGAGTTAGAGGAGTTAAAACAACTTCAAAAAGAAGGAGCTATAATTATAGATGTAAGAAGTCCACAAGAATATGAAGAAGGACATGTTAACGGTGCAATACTAATTCCAGAATATGAAATTAAAAAAAGTATAGAAAATAAGGTAAAAGATAAAAATCAAAATATAGTGGTATATTGTAGTTCAGGTACTAGAAGTAAAAAGGCACAAAAAAGTTTAAAAAAATTAGGATATGAAAATGTGTATAATTTATATAATGGATTCTTTAACTATTGAGATTTTTATAAATTTATGTTAAAATTCAATTATTAAAATATAAATGGAGGAAAAATGGAAAATAGACAAGAGTATATAAGAAATTTTAGTATAATAGCACATATAGACCATGGAAAGTCAACATTAGCAGATAGATTAATAGAAATGACAGGAGTATTATCTAAAAGAGAAATGGAAAGTCAAGTCTTAGACAACATGGAAATTGAAAAAGAAAGAGGAATAACAATAAAATCCCAAGCAGTAAGAATGATTTATAAAGCAAAAGATGGACAAGAATATACATTTAATTTAATAGACACACCAGGACATGTAGATTTCAATTATGAAGTTTCTAGAAGTTTAGCAGCATGTGATGGTGCCATTTTAGTAGTTGATAGTAGTCAAGGAGTAGAAGCTCAAACATTAGCAAATGTATATTTAGCAATTGATAATAATTTGGAAATATTACCTGTTTTAAATAAAATAGATTTACCAAATGCTAGAGTTGATGAGGTTAAAAAAGAGATAGAAGATATTATAGGAATACCAGCAGAAGATGCTCCATGCATATCTGCAAAGACGGGATTAAATGTAGAAGAAGTATTAGAAAGAATAGTAACAGATTTACCAGCACCCAAAGGAGATGAAAATGCTAAAACTAAATGTTTAATATTTGACTCATATTATGATAATTATAAAGGTGCAGTGGCATATATAAGAGTAATGGATGGAAAAGTAAAAGTTGGTGATGAAATAAAATTAATGGCAACTAAAAAAACATTTACAGTAACAGAAGTTGGATATTTTGTACCAGGTTCATATATGCCTACAGAAGAGATAAAAGCTGGAGAAGTTGGGTATATTTCTGCAAGCATAAAAAGTCTATCAGATATTCATGTGGGTGACACAATAACATTAAAAGATAATCCAGCAGATGAGCCATTAAAAGGCTACAAAAAAGTTACACCAATGGTATATTGTGGATTATATCCAGTAGATGGTAGCCAATATGAAGATTTAAAAGAAGCACTTGAAAAATTAAAATTAAATGATGCAGCTTTAGAATTTGAGCAAGAAACATCAGCAGCATTAGGATTTGGTTTTAGATGTGGATTTTTGGGATTATTACATTTAGAAATTATAGAAGAAAGAATTGATAGAGAATTTGACTTAGGCTTAATTACAACAGCTCCATCAGTTATCTATAAAGTACACAAAACAACAGGAGAAGTAATAGAATTATATAACCCAGAAGATTTACCAACACCACAAGAAATATCATATATAGAAGAACCATTTGTAACAGCAAATATTTTGACACCAAAAGAATATGTAGGAAACATTATGGAATTATGCCAAAGAAGAAGAGGAATTTACATAGATATGAAATATTTGGATGAAAATAGAGTTACACTTGTATATGAAATGCCGTTAAATGAGATTATATATGATTTCTTCGATAATTTAAAATCAAAAACAAAAGGTTATGCTTCACTAGATTATGAATTTAAAGAATATAGAAAATCAGATTTAGTAAAATTAGATATTTATATAAATGGAGAACCTGTAGATGCATTAAGTTTTATAGTACATAAGAATAGTGCATATGATAGAGGAAAGAAAATGGTAGAAAAATTGAAAACAGTTATACCAAGAAAATTGTTTAAAATTCCAATTCAAGCAGCTATAGGAGGAAAAATAATAGCAAGAGAAACTATATCAGCAATGAGAAAAGACGTTTTAGCTAAATGCTATGGTGGTGATATTACAAGAAAGAAAAAGCTATTAGAAAAACAAAAAAGAGGAAAGAAAAAAATGCGTGAAATAGGAAATGTAGAAATACCGCAAGAAGCATTTTTATCAGTATTAAAGTTAGATGATGAGTAAAATTAGTACACGAACAAAGATTAGATTAGAGGAAAATATTTTGAAAAAATTAGTTCATAACTATGTGAGCCTTTTAGCAAAACAAGAAAGGAATTGAATTTATCATGAAACATAATAAAAATTATAGTGTAAAAAATGAGCAAAGTAAAAAAAGAAAATCTGAACAAATTATAGAACATGATGACCAAGTAGAAGGAAGAAATGCTGTTATAGAATTATTAGAAAGTGGAAAAGACATCAACAAAATATATATAACAAAAGGTGAAAAACATGGTTCAATAAATAAAATAATAGCAATGGCAAAAGAAAGAAAGATAATAATAGTAGAAAAAGACAAAAGGCAAATGGAACAAATGGCACAAATTCCAAATTATCAAGGAGTAATTGCAACAGTACCTCCATTTGAATATTGTGAAGTTGAGGATATATTAGATAAAGCAAAAGAGTTAAAAGAAGATCCTTTTATACTAATATTAGATGGAATAGAAGACCCTCATAATTTAGGTTCTATAATAAGAACAGCAGAAACAGCAGGAATACATGGAATAATAATACCAAAAAGAAGAGCGGTAGCAGTAAATAGTACAGTAAATAAAGTATCAGCAGGAGCAGTGCAATACATGAAAATTGCAAGAGTAACAAACATATCAGAAACAATAAGAACTTTGAAAGAAAATGGACTATGGATATGTGGGACAGATATAAATACAGACAAGTATTACTATAATCAGGACTTAACAGGACCTTTAGGAATTGTAATAGGAAATGAAGGTGCAGGGATAAGTGAAAAAGTAAAGAAAAATTGTGATTTCCTAGTAAAAATACCAATGAAAGGAAAAGTAACATCACTAAATGCTTCTGTTTCAACAGGGATAGTAGTATATGAAGCAGTTAAACAAAGGATAAAAGAGTAGAAAAAAGGAGGAAATGGTTATGATGCCAAGAAAGAAAAGAAGAGTAATATTAGTATCGGTAATAGTTGTGATATTGATAATAATTTCAGCAATATTAATTGCACTATATGTAACAACAGACATGTTTAAATCAAATGATGTATTATTTAATAAATATGCAAGTCAATTAATCGATAATATGAAAATAATGTTTAATGAAGATAACATGAATGAAATGGAAGATATTTTATCAAGAAATAAACTAGCTTCAAATTCTACAGGAAAAATCGAATATACTGAAAACGGAAATACCGATAATCCAATAAATAATGTTCAAATAAAAATAAGTGGACAAGATGAAGAAAGTACAGGATATAAGTATAGAGATTTCCAAATATCTCAAAATGAAGATATTTTGTTAGGAGCAGAATATATAGAAGAGAACAATATAGCAGGTGTCAGACTAAATGGCATAAGACAATTTTTATCAACCAATGCACCAAATGAAGGGAATAGTGAGTTAAATACAGTTAACAGATTATTAAATACCAATATCCAAGAAATATTAGGACTTAATTCAGAAGAAATAGAAACATTGAAAAATAAGTACATAGGAATATTAGTAAACAATATCTCAACCGCCAGCTATTCAAAACAAAAGGGAGTTGTACTAGAAATAAATGGAACTCAATATAATACAAATGTATATACAATAACAATAACAAAAGAACAATTTAACAATATATATATACAAATATTAGAAGAAATGCAAAAGGATGAGATAATTTTATCAAAAATAGAAAGTATTGATAACAAAATAAACGAATACTACAGTCTAACACAAAGTTGGGAAACATCGAACTTAAAACAACAATTTATAGATAAAATATCAGAAACTATAGAAGAAATAAAAAATACAAACATAGGAAACGACCAAAGGACAATAAGTGTATTTGAAACAAATGGAACAGCAATAAGTTTCTCTATTGATACAGAAGAATATTTTGCAGGAGTAGATGTAGTTAATACAAATGAAAATAATTTTATAAATATATTAGGAAATGAAAAAGTAGAAGAAAATGAAAAAGAAAATAGTTTTGATTTAAAAATACAAAAAACACCATTACAAAACGATGAAACCATTACAATTAATTATGATATAGTAGAAGAGGGAGAAAAAACAACAAATGAATTTACAGTAAGTAGAAAAATGGAACAAACAAAAGTCAACAATAATATTAGTATAAGTAGAAGTGTTGGCGAAAATAATATAAACATATCAATAGAAGATGTAATAGATATTGTAAATGACTTTGAAGAAAGAGAAGAATTAACAGAAGAGAATAATGTTATTTTAGAAAATCTTAATGATGAACAAAAAGAAAGTGTAATAAATAATATAAGACAAAATATTACAGAACAATTGAACAGATTCCAAGCTGTAGTTCCGACAGATAGAATTGAAGACATGTTAGTAGGTTTAAAACTTATGGAAGAAAAAGCAGAAACAATATCTAATGAAGGAATAACAGAAGCAGAAAGAACCAGGTTCAATTCTGATTTTGAACTTTATGTAGGAGAAGATGTTGAGAAAGAAAGACTAAAAGAATTAATGAATGTAGTAAAAGGAAATTTAAAAGAAATTAGAATATCACAATATGAGGAAAATTCATATGCTGACGAAAAAGAACCTTTAGAATATAGATTAGGAATAGAAAGAGGTAAAGACAATTCAGAATTAGCAGAAAGATTTATAGAATATATAGATGAAAAATTAAATCAAAATTGCAGTGTGAGATTAGAATATGATGAAACAACAGGACTAGTAAATAATGTATATATCAGAAAAAATGTCCAATAGGGGACGTTTCTGTTTTGGACATTTTTATGTAAATTATTTAGGCGTGGAAAGATTTAATAAAACAACAAACTAAAATTCATTTTATTAGTTTGTTGTTTTATTTTATACAATAGGAAAGAGATGTTTTTAATTGCATAAAAGCTGTTTCGCTTCAATTGTTGTACACAATTTTAACTTACGCAAATTGGCACAGAACAAATTTATGGAAAGCAGACGTGGAAAGAAAAAATTAGTATAAATTTTAAGGCTTTCTGATTGGTTATAAATTTTTGAATTAAATTTAATAAAAAGTTCCTAGATTATTTAAATCTAAGTATAAGAAGTAAAATTAAATATCTCTACTTGATTATTATGAAGCAAAATTTTAAATATAATAATGAAGCGAATCAAATAGGAGTCAAATATTTTCCTTTATTAATATGGTAAATATTTAAGCTAAAATTAGCTATATAAATATATTTTTAAAGCATGTAAAAAATTACCATAAAAAAATCTTAAAAAATTTGCAAAAAAATATTGACAGGGAAAAATAAAAGTGCTATTATAAGAGAGTACCTTGCAACAGATAAAACAAAAAGAGAATTAGTAATAAAAACATAAAAGAAAAAGGCTTCAAAAAGCGAAATTACTAGTTTTTTATTTTACCCAAAATAAAAAAATAAAAAAAGTCGAAAAAAAGTATTGACAAAAAGAAAAAGGTATAGTATAATGCAAAACGTTCCAGACAGGAACAGAAAAAAGTACATTGAAAAGTAAACAATAAAATCCTTTAGAGAATAAACCGAAGCGGTAGATGTATTTGAAAAAATACAAGTACCGGAAAAGTAAATTTTTTAAAAGTTTTTTAGCCAAAAAAGCAAGAAGTTTAAAGAGCTTGAAAAAACACTTTAGTTTGATTTATATGTAGACCGAAAGGTTGAAGATATAGATACCAAAAACAAGAGAGTTTGATCCTGGCTCAGGATAAACGCTGG